>JBGPLR010000263.1:0-5313 GCA_041486545.1 Terriglobia bacterium | reverse complement strand
CCTGCTGGACCTGAACCTGGCTTACGTTTACGTGGACCAGATGTACAAGGCGCTGGAAGCCAAACCCATTGACGCGAAAAAGGCCGAGGCCGCCGGCGTGAAGGCGGTTGGCTATGGTCCCAACAATTACGGCATCCACCTGAACGTGGCCTTTGTCCATTACCTGGCCGGCGATAAAGCGGCGGCGCTGGATGAGTTTGCAAAAGCCCGTACACTGAACCCCAGCTCCTTCAGTAAAGACTTTCAGGAAGAAGCCGACTTTGGCCCTTTTAAACCCATCCTCACGGACATGGAGATTTTGCACAAACTGTTTCCCATGTGAGGGCTTTAGCTGAAGTTTGAGCGATACCCGGGACGAGCGCTGCCGATTATGTAGCCGAAAACGGGTCTTCCAGCGGCCGACGAACTGGTTTCAGAAGGATCTTTTGCCGCGATAAACTGGAACAGAAGGCATTTTCGGCGGCGATGAACTGGCTTCAGCCTCTGCAGGTATCAGGGCATGGCTTCAGCCGTGCCGACTAGACGCTTTTTAGAATGGGGCTTTAGCCCCTGAAAGCAAACTGCAAAATTGTTCTTGGCGCCACACATGACCGCGTCCGTCACCAACACGATTGAGCAAGCGCCGCAACCCAGCTTCCGTGGCCGCCTCCTGACCGAGATCGTCCGGCTGGTGATCAAGCGCTGGCCGCGCCGCGGCCCGCAAGACGTCCTGCGCTGGGCGCGACTGTTATTTAATCTTCCCAGCTTCATTACCGTCGGACGCTCCCACGGCTTGGACGTCAGCCCGGTTGACGAGAGCGGAGTTCGAGGCGAGTGGCTCACTCTCAAATCAGGCGCGTCGCAGGACGGCGTTCTGCTCTACCTGCACGGCGGTGGCTACGTGAGTTGCTCTCCGCATTCGCACCGGGCCATCACGGCGAACCTGGCGCGCCTTCTTGGGCAGCGCGTCTTTTCTTTGGACTATCGTCTGGCGCCGGAGCATCCGTTTCCTGCCGCCGTGGATGACGCAGCCGCGGCCTATCGCTGGCTCTTAAGCCAGGGTTTTGCGCCGCGCAAAATCGCCATCGCGGGCGACTCCGCCGGCGGCGGCCTGGTAGTGGCCACGCTACTGCGCTTGCACCGGGAAGAGCAGCCTCTGCCGGCATGTGCGGCTTGTCTTTCTCCGTGGGTGGATTTGACCGGCAAGTTTGCTTATCGCAACGGGGAAACTTGCGCCATGTTCCGGCCCAGCGACATCGCCAATTTCGCCGCACTCTACCTCAACGGCGCGTCGGCCGAGGCCGAAGAAGCTTCGCCCGTGTTTGCCGCTCTTGACGGCTTGCCGCCGCTGTTCATCCTGGTGAGCGCCAGCGAGTTGCTCTTCGACGATGCCGCTCGTCTGCACGAAAAGGCCCTGAGCTGCGGCGTCCAGAGCAAGCTGCGCGCTTATCCCGGCTTGCCGTACGATTGGCCCCTGGCCGCGGGGCTGATTCCTGAGGCCATTCTGGCCCTGCGGGAAGTGGCGGGCTTTATGGCCGCCCGTCTAAAAGAAGGATGAAAATCGGGCGAAAGTGTGGTATGCTACAAGAGCGTTAGAAATTGAATTGTTGATCTTCTGCAATCGCGACAACCCTCGCCCTGCTGAACACTGCGATAGATATTTCCAGCGTCAAATCAAACAATAGGATAAAAAGATACAAATGGAACAAGGAACAGTAAAGTGGTTCAACGCCGCCAAAGGTTTTGGCTTTATTTCACGTCAGAGCGGAGAAGATGTCTTCGTGCATTTCTCAGCGATCCAGAGCGGCGGATACCGCAGCCTGGAAGAAGGACAGGCCGTTGAATTCACGGTAACCAAAGGTCAGAAGGGCTGGCAGGCAGAGAACGTTCGCGTTCTCTAACTCTCGCGCAACCGCGCTGCAGACGGAAGCAATGAAGATCGGCTCCGTCAGTTAGTTCAGCTCACAATGAAACACCGCCGCCTGGTTCTTCAGCCAGGCGGCAATTTAAAAGCGGCCTTGTGTCGCTTTTTATCGTTTTAGGACGTTTTTGCCGTGAGGGCGCTCTGCCGCACCGGTTGCAAGGCAAGTCTGCGGCAAAACTTCAGTTAGGCGCCGAGCGGATGCTGCCCGCGGGTTGACCTCAGGCGGCCTTGGCCGGCGCTCCATCCAGCAAAGCGCGAATCGGATTGGCGTACTCGGCGCTTTCTTTGTCGCCGGTGACCAACTCAATCTGCTTGGGGCTGCCCACGCCAATGCCCAGTTGCACCGCGCGCGCAATCTGCTCCTGATCAAAGATGGCGCCCTGGCTCACTTCCGGCGTGGTGCCAAAATAGCGCAGCAGGGCCACGCCGACGGCGTCAATCGCGACGCGGTCAGTCCCGGCGAGGACCACGTTGGCGCTGACCAGCTTGCCCTGGTCCGGACCGCCGTTCACGAATGCCTGCACGCCATCCAGCACAATCAGGTCTGGCCTGTACCCGGCGTTGATCTCGGCGATCATGCGCCGCTGGTTGGGCGAGGAATGCAGCTCGCGCATAAAGTTGTAGCTGTCGCCCGGAACCAGCTTGGCCGCCAGCCCCACGGAATTCTTCAGTGACAAAGTAAAATGCCCGCCGTAGCGATGCGTCTTCAGGCAGCAGGTCTGCACCACGCCGCCGGCTTTGCGCACCACGCGCGGCAGGGCGAAGCCTTGTTGCCAGTGGCTGTCAGGATGCTTCAGCAGTTCCCAGTCGCCGGCGCTGAGTTCGTCGAACACCACAACTTTGGCGTCCAGCTCTTTGCCCATCACGAAGGCATGCTTCTTCTCCATGACTTCGCGCGTGTTGCCCATCCCGCTGCGGTCGCCGATGGTCAGCGGCCCGGCGCCCATGGCTTTCAACTTGCGCACCACCGTGGCCAGCGTGTCCTCATGCGTCGAGCCCGGTGCAACGTCCGCGCTGTTGAAGTTGGGTTTAATGAAGAGGTCTTTGCCGTGAAATGTGTCCATAGCCAGCAGGTCAATGGCCCGGCTGACGCCCGCGGCGCGATCTGTGGTTTTCACGAAAGCCACGCGCGCCACCGCGCCCGGCGCGGGCGCGAATTCCCATGCCTTCAGGAGCGACGGCGCAAGCAACGCCGCGCCTCCCAGGGTTGTTGCGTCTTGGAGAAACCGTCTGCGATTCATGGAGCCACCTCAGTCCAGCTGTTGTCCGGCGCGTTTTTGCAGAGACCCAGTAAGTAATGACGTCTGCACGCTCGATCCGTTATCCGGCGGCAAGCGGGACGCGACGTCAGACTACTCCGACTATTTTGCTCCCGTTTTGCTTTGGTTGCCAGCGTCAAGTCGCGAAGTGACGGGATTGGGCAACACCAGCGGGCTTGCCGTATCCTAAATACAAATGTGCGGACGCTACCGACTCACGGCCAAAGAGCGCTATATGCGCGACCACTTCGGTATTGAAGACGATTTGGAGTGGGCGCCGCGTTACAACATCGCGCCCAGCCAGCCGGTGCTCGCTGTCCGCCAGCATCCGGCCGAACCTAAGCGCAGCTTTAGCCTGCTGCGCTGGGGCCTGATACCGTATTGGGCCAAGGACGCGGCGATGGGCTTCAAGACCATCAACGCCATGGCAGAAACCGCCGCGGAAAAGCCGGCGTTTCGCGAAGCCATGCGCAAGAGCAGGTGCCTGCTTCCGGCGGACGGCTTCTATGAATGGCAGAAGCTGGCCAGAACCAAGCAGCCTTACAACATCGGCATGGCGGATGGCTCGGTCTTCGCGTTTGCCGGACTGTGGGACCGCTGGCGCAGCCCGTCCGGCGACGTGCTGGAAACTTGTACCGTTCTCACCACCAACAGCAACGCGCTGGTGAAGGAAATCCATGATCGCATGCCGGTCATCCTGCTGCCTGACGACTACGATCTATGGCTGGACCCCGGTGTGACTGATCCGGCGCGCGTGGCGGGCCTGCTCCAGCCGTTCGATGCCCGCTTGATGAAAAAGTACCCGGTCGGCACGCGCGTTAACAACGTGAAGTATGATGACGCGGAATGTGCTGAGGAAATTGCGCTCGAACCACCTGAACGGCAGACGCTGTTTGACTGATCGGGGCGACCTGTTTTCTGTGCGGCGCCAATCGCGCCCTCATGCTGAAGCAGCACTTCGCCGGGTGGACCGAGCTTTTACGTTCATGATTCTCTTTGAATTCTTCAGCCTCACCTATGACTTCCAATGGGGCCCGCCGGCTGCGGTATTGCGGGAAGGCTTGCCAACAGGAAAGGCGCTGCCCGCGACCAGAGACTTAAGTGCAGCTTCTGCTATTCCGGTTTCCAGCAACTTGGCAAACTGCTCCGCAGGCGCCGGCCGGCTGAAATAGTACCCTTGCGCCTCGTCACACTGGTGGGCCTGAAGAAACGCAAGCTCCTCTTGCGTTTCCACGCCCTCGGCAACCACGCGGAGGTTCAGGCTTCGGGCCATGCTGATCACGGCCTTCACGATCGTCGTCTCGCCCGGGGCGGTGGTAATCTGGCGGATGAACGACTGGTCAATCTTGAGTTCATCGATCGGGAACTTTCGAATGTAGCTCAGGCTCGAGTATCCCGTGCCGAAGTCATCCACCGCCAGTTGCACGCCTCTGGCTTTCAGCGTTTTCAGGATGGATGCCGCAGACTCCGCGTGCTTCATAAGAACGCTTTCCGTCAGTTCCAGCTCCAGCGATCTGGGGTCCAGTCCGGTGTCTTTGAGCGCTGCGAGCACGCTTTCAAGAAAGCTCTCGCTGCGGAACTCCATCGCGGATATGTTGACCGCCATGGAACCCAGGGAGAGCCCTGCATCCATCCATTCCCGCGCCTGCCGGCACGCTTCACGAAGCACCCAGTTGCCGATCGGCCGAATCAGGCCGCAATCTTCCGCCACAGGAATGAATTGTGCTGGAGAGACCGGCCCGCGCGTGGGATGCGTCCAGCGTAGCAACGCTTCCGCGCCAGTAATCTTTCCGGTCAGCAGATTGATCTTCGGCTGGTAATGCAGGGCAAATTCCCGCCGTTCTAAGGCGCGCCGTAAACTCCCCTCAATGGATTGCCGTTCCACCACCCGGACGTTCATCGCCGGCTTAAAAAACTGATAGCTCTGTTGGCCATTTTCCTTGGCCTGGTACATCGCGGTGTCGGCGTTCTTGATGAGCGTTTCCGCATCCGCGCCGTCGTCGGGATAGACGCTCACGCCAATGCTGGTGGTCACGTAAAGATCGTGATCGTCAATGGAATGGGGCTCCGCCACCGCCTGCAGCATTCTTCCCGCGGTAATGGAAGCATCCTCCGCGTGGGTCACCTCGGAGAGCAGTACGACGAATTCAT
>JBGPLR010000262.1:0-5342 GCA_041486545.1 Terriglobia bacterium | reverse complement strand
GGCGACCCAGCCAGCCGGATTGCTTTGGCCGATGCCGAAGATCTCTACGAATACTGCTTCCAGAAATTCGGCGACGCGCTGCCCGTCGTCCCGCCGACGGAAGCCACAGTCGCCGCCCTGGTGCAGGCCTCGGGGCTGGCGGCCGAAAACATAGTCGCCCGCGTGCCTCCCGTGTACGGCGAAGCCACCGTGGAAAAAATTGCAGCCAACGCGGTGATGGCCGGATGCCGTCCGGAGATGATGCGCGTTCTGCTTCCCCTGGTGCGCGCCGTGTGCGACGAAAACTTCAACGCCCACGGCGTACAGGCCACCACGCATTTCGCCGCGCCGCTCATCGTCATCAACGGACCGGTGCGCCAGGAATTGGGTTTCTGGTCACGGCAAAATGTCTTCAGCAACGTGGCCCGCGCCAACAGCACGCTGGGCCGCGCGCTGCAACTCATACTGCTGAACATCGGCGGCGCGCGCCCCGACGGGATTGACATGTCCGCGCTGGGCAACCCGGGAAAGTTTTCATCGTGTATCGCGGAAAATGAAGAAGAAAATCCCTGGGAGCCCTTCCACGTGGACCGCGGCCTGCAGCGCAGCCAGAGCGCTCTGAGCCTGTTTGCCGCCGAGCCTCCGCGCGGCGTGAGCGAGCACACGGCGCAACAAGGCAGCGTGGTGCTGTTCGCCATCTGCCAGGCGCTGGCCACGGTGTGGAGCTATCGCGCCTGCATGAGGCATGAGGCTCTGGTGGTTCTGTGCCCGGAGCACGCGAAAACTCTGTCCCGCGACGGTTTCACCAAGAGCCAAGTCCGCCAATTTCTTTTTGAGAACACTGGAATTCCCAAGCGCTACTACGCGACGCCGGACCACGGCGAAGGCACGCAGTTGGCCGCCCACTATCGTGAGATCATGGTCCAGGGCGAACCGTGCTACCAGAAGTTTGCTTCACCGGAGTCCATTCACATTGTGGTCTCCGGCGGGACGGCGGGAAAATTTTCCGCCGTGCTGGGCAGTTGGGCCACCGGGCCCACGGGAAGCCAGTTGGTCACGTATCCGATTCCACCCAAGTAGAGGTTTGATGCCATGCCCATAACCATTGTCCATCCGGGAAATGAAAATGTAGCCACCGCGGCTGCGCCGCCGCCGCGCCTGGCTTCGCTCAAAGGCAAAAAGATCGGCCTGCTGGACATCAGCAAGCCGGGCGGCAGTTTGTTTCTTGACCGCCTGGAAGAACTGCTGCGCTCGCGCTACCAAGCCGCGGAAATCGTGCGCCTGAAGAAACCAACGTACACCAAGAACGCCCCGGCGCCGATCATCGAACAACTGCGCGCCATGGACGCGGTGGTGGAAGGCCTGGCGGATTGAGGGTCGTGCACTACGTGCAGTTTGCACGATACCGTCCGGCTGGAAAATCTGGGGGTTCCCGCGGTGGCCGTGGCCACCACGGAGTTCATGTCGCCCGCGCGCATACAGGCCGGAGCGCTGGGCCGTCCCGGCTTTGACGCGGTCTACGTCCAGCATCCCATCCAGGACCAGACGCCGCAGCAAATCGCCGCGCGCGCGGACGCGGTGATTGGCGAGATCGTGAAGCGGCTGACGATCGCGGTGAAGTGAAGAAAGTCAGTTGTGGCCGCGGGCTCCACGCTTGCGGCTGCGCGCCAAACTGGGCTATTTTGTGAGCGCTACGCGAAAGGAAACCGACACAGATGACTTCATCGGCAACCAAGACCCAGACCCAGACTGCCACTACGGCTGCGAAGAAGAAGATCGCCGTGCTGGGCTGCGGCAAAATGGGCACCATCCTGCTCCAGGGATTTCTGCAGCACGGCCTGATCACCAAGGGCGAGGCCGTGGCCACGGTGCAGCATGAAGAGCATCGCCGGGAGCTTTCGCGCGAACTGGGCGGCGTTTCCGTGACCACTGACAACCGCGCGGCCGCGCAGGGCGCGCCCGTGGTCCTGCTCGCGGTAAAGCCCCAGGCCTTGGCGCAGTTGCTGGAAGAGATCATGCCGGTGCTGGGCCCGGACACGCTCATCATCTCCATTGCCGCGTCCACCACGACGGGCTTCATTGAGCAAAAGGTGGGCAAAGACGCGCACGTGATCCGCGCCATGCCCAACACGCCGGCCATGGTGGGCGCGGCCATGACCGCCCTGTGCGCAGGGAAGTCCGTCCGCAAAGACCACCTGGAAAACGCCAAGCGCCTGTTTGAAAGCGTGGGCCGCGCGGTGATCGTGGACGAAAAACATTTTGACGCCATCACCGCGCTCTCTGCCAGCGGCCCGGCGTTTGCGTTTGTGATTCTGGAATCCCTCGCCGAAGCGGGCGTGTGCGTAGGCCTGCCGCGCGAACTGGCCACCATGCTGGCCGCACAGACGCTGTTTGGCTCCGCCAAGCTGGCGCTGGAGACCGGACATCATCCGGCGCTGCTCAAAGACGCCGTGACCACTCCCGCCGGATGCACCATTGAAGGCTTGATCGAACTGGAAAAAGGCGGGCTGCGCGTGACGCTGATGAACGCCGTGATCAAAACGACGATCAGGGCGCGGGAGTTGATGACCAGCTAGAGCGGATCGGGTGATCGCGCGTGATCGGGAGATCGGGTGATCGGAAAAGCGAGAGCTTACCGCGGATTTACGCGGATAGACGCTGATCAGCGCACGAGACTTCTTGCAATTATCAATTTTGGCAATCCCGGCGATTTTGGCAATTCCTCTTGCCTGCACCGGCCATCCTTATATATATTAGTCACCTGATGTTCCAACCTGTCGCCAACATGGCCATGTGCTGTCACACGATGGCTATGTGTGTGTCCACACCAAGGCAGACAGGTTCATAAAAGCAAAGATTCATCAGCAATTTTTGAACCCGCTGCCTCAGGGCAAGCGGGTTTTGTGCTTTTAGGGCCCGCAGCAAGAACCCTGGGCGGCGAGATTGAGAGAAGAGCAACTATGAGCACCCAACGTCACGAACTGCAAACAGGCGGACCACGCTACGAACTGCGATGTCGCGAATGCCACACCCCGTGGGGCAACCAGCCGATTTCCTTCTGTCAGAAATGTTTTGCTCCGCTGGAAGTAGTCTACGACCTGGCGGCGATCAAGAAAGAGATCAGCCGCGACGAAATTGCGCGGCGCGGCACCACGCTGTGGCGCTATAAAGAACTGCTTCCCTTGCCTGAGCAATATGACGGTTCGTTGCCCGTCGGCTTTACGCCTCTGGTAAAAGCTGCAAATTTGGGCGATGCCTTCCCCAGCCCAGCATCTTCCGGCACAAGCCTGCGCAGCAAATCGCTGTACCTCAAGAATGACGCGTCGTGCTTCCCTACTCTCAGCTTCAAGGACCGAGTGGTGGCTGTGGCGCTGACCCAGGCCCGCCACTTCGGATTCGAAATCGTAAGCTGCTCTTCCACCGGCAACCTGGCCAACGCCGTTGCCGCGCAGGCGGCGCGCGGCGGGTTCAAAGCCTGCGTGTTTATTCCCGCTGACCTGGAGCCGGCAAAGATCCTGGGCACGGAAGTTTACGGCGCGCAGATCGTGCGCATTGCCGGCAACTACGATCACGTAAACCGCTTGTGCTCGCAGATTGCCGACAAGCATCGCTGGGGCTTCGTCAACGTGAACCTGCGTCCGTATTACGCGGAAGGGTCGAAAACCGTGGGCTATGAAATTGCCGAACAACTTGGCTGGCGGCTGCCTGACAACGTGGTGGTGCCCATGGCCGGCGGGTCGTTGATCACGAAAGTCCACAAATCGTTCAAGGAATTCGTGAAGCTCGGACTGGTGGACGAACACGATTCTCACATCCACGGTGCGCAGGCGGAAGGTTGCGCGCCGATTGTGAACGCGTTGAAGGCGGGCACGGAGATCATCAAACCGGTGAACAAGCCGCAGACCATTGTGAAATCACTGGCGATTGGCAATCCCGCGGACGGGTTTTACTCGATCCAGACGATGAAACAGACGGAGGGCTGGGCCGAGAACCCGAACGACAACGAAGTGATCGCGGGCATCCGATTGCTGGCGGAGACCGAAGGGATTTTTGCCGAAACGGCGGGCGGCGTGACCGTCGCGGCGGCCCAGCGCCTCGTCGAAGGTGGTCGGATCAAACCGAGCGAGTCGCTGGTGTTGTGCATCACGGGTCATGGGTTGAAGACGCAGGAGGCAGTCAACGGCAAGTGTGGCGAGCCGCGCGTGATCGGGCCGCACCTGCGCGAGTTTGCGGCGTTATTGGAAAAGGAAAATTAAGAAGGAGAGACGACAATGCCAGTGAATGTGAGAATTCCGACCCCGTTGCGGAAATTGACGAAGGACAAGGATACCGTGCAAGCCGACGGCGTGACGATTCAGGACATCATCGACAGCCTGGAGAAACAATACCCGGGTTTGAAGGAGCGATTGTGCGACGAGCGCGGCGAGTTGCGCCGGTTCGTGAACGTATACTTGAACGACGAGGATATCCGGTTCGCGCAGGGCAAAGGCACGCCGGTCAAGGAAGGCGATGAGATTTCAGTGATTCCGGCAATTGCCGGCGGCTAATTGAGGAAGATATGCCAACGAAAAGCAAACCAACGAAAGAGACCAAGCGCCTCTGGCTGACCTATCCCAAGAAGGTCATCC
Organism: Terriglobia bacterium; assembly: GCA_041486545.1. Taxonomy (GTDB): domain Bacteria; phylum Acidobacteriota; class Terriglobia; order Terriglobales; family Acidobacteriaceae; genus Angelobacter. Next base: position 735 of record JBGPLR010000262.1, on the reverse strand, counting down.
AGCGGCCGGTTGTTTATGAACTTGGCCAGAAATTCAAAGTCATCACCAACATCCGGCAGGCGAGTGTCACCGAAGAAGTGGGAATCGTCTCGCTGGAGCTGCAAGGTGACCGTACTGAGATCAAGAGAGCCATCAAATGGCTCGAAGGCTTCAGTATCAAGGTCGAGCCGGTCGAGATCAACGTGATCGAAGGGTAACGGGCGATTGTGAAGTTCACCTCGGAAGAAATACATAGTTTGGCGAAGGAGTTCGAGAACCGGACTCCGCGCGACATCCTGCAATGGGCCGCGGACAACTTCGGTTCGCGCGTCGCCATGTCTTCTGCGTTCGGCCCGGAGGGTCTGGTGGTCATCGACATCGCGATGCGCAAAGTCACGCCGCGCATCCCGATCTTCACCATCGACACCGGTTTCCTGTTCAAGGAGACCGTTGAACTGATTCGCAAGATCGAGCAGGAGTACGGCATCACCATCGAACGCCTGCATCCTGAGTTGACTCCTGAACAGCAGGCCGAAGAGCATGGCCCCGAGCTTTATCGTCGCGAGCCGGACCGGTGCTGCTATATGCGCAAGGTCTTGCCGCTCCAGAAGAAACTGCCGGAGCTGGACGCGATGGTCACCGGCTTGCGCCGCTCGCAAAGTGAATCGCGCCAGGGCGCGAAGATTTTGCAGTTGCAGGAAACGCCCGACGGCCATCGCTACATCAAGATCAATCCGCTCGCGAGTTGGAGCAAAG
>JBGPLR010000261.1:0-5353 GCA_041486545.1 Terriglobia bacterium | reverse complement strand
GGCTTTTACCGTCCCGAACACGGAAGCAAGAATCTGCGCCGGCGCAAGCAGCACCAGCATAAAGATCATTGCAATTGGTCGCTTCAACATTTCCCGTCCCCTTGATAATTACTCCTGTTGCCTGCAGGCCTTGGTCGCGGCCGCCCCCACGTTCCACATAAACATTGAGTCTGCGAAAGGTCACAGGAAACACTCCTGAGACCTAAATCGGCAGCAAAACATGTAGGGGAAGGGCGCGAGACCGCACTCTGACAGAGATCAGTTTTCTCGGATTACGTCCGGAATTCGACTTGCTCTGTCCTAAGCGAGGGACTGATTGGGGGGTGGACCGCGGTCCGTGTGCGAAGAAAAACCAGCGCTGGTGAACATGACCGGCGCATAGGAAAACTCTTTGTCGGTCACTGCCATGGGGACAGGGATCGATATTGGTGCGGCTGCTATCCCGCTTTGCACCCTGCCTTGAACACAGCAGTTCATGGGGCAGCTTTCCTGACCGGAGCTGGCAATCACCATGCCCTGCGATGCGGGAGCGCTGTTGTGGTGATGCTCAGGCATGCCGTCACAATGGCGGGCTCCGGGTTCAATCTTCACCATGCGATGGCAGGCCATGGCTTGGCCAACGGACGAGCACTGTCCGGCCGCCCACACCGGTGCCAAAGGCACCGTGAGGAACGCCGCAACCATCGCCATGGATATCACACGCCGCATACAGGCTCCAATATACCCTTTACGGCGCGGCCTGAGCAATGGGGATTTCCCTGGGCGCGAACATTAAATTCTTTAATTTGATGGACTTACGGAATACTTTCAGCCGAAGATAGGGCCAGCCACTTCATCAAAGCACCCTCGGCCCCATCGGACTCTCTCCGTGTCCGGATGGCAGCCAAACGCGTTTATGGACAACTCGAAACCCAAGAAACGGCCACTGGCGGTAGACCACCAGGCCCTAAGCGCCAAGTTTGGTCAACCGGCTTTCGCTCCAAGGCCTTCCGGCGCACCCGTGTATCACGGATTCCAGGTGATGGCGGACGTCTCCGTGCAAGGCTTTACCTTGGGCAAAATCACTGATTTTGAAGCCGAGCCTTCCGACGACGGTGACGCGTTCGTCATTGCCCCGGACAACAGCCGCTGCGGCCTGACATGGCATGTCTCCTCCGAACCTTACTTCAGCGTCATCGTGCCCCACGAAAGCGAACGCTGGGGTGTGTGGGCGGTTAGTTTTCCTTACCCCATGACCAGCAGAGAGAACGCGCGACGCAACCTGGAGCATATCTTCCCTCGTCTGCAAGAGGAGTGGGTTCGCTGGCGAACCCGGGGTTAAGGCTCCATTCACGCCCGCGGCTCAGTTTTGCTTCCGTACACTCCAACAACTCATCCTCATTTATCATGCTTAACAGCGTTGCTCAGACTGAGATGTTGCGCTTACGCCTAATCGCATTGAAATTTTTCGTAGCTGGCCTAACGTTTTGAAACCAGAATCTCTCTTATTCGCACTCATATTGGTGTTTTTGACTGGCTCGCGTGCGCAGGCCCAGGACGCGTCGCCACCGAAGCAGGAACCGCCTCCTGCCCACAGCCATCAGCACGAGACGGCACCCGACAAAACCCCGATGGCGCCCATGCCTGGCATGCAGCACGATGACGCTGCCGCGGAGTCCCCTTCTTTCATCGATGAAATACTGCACCACGCCACGCCCGGCACCAGCGCTGAACCCAACTCCACGGACGCCCCCATGATCATGCGCGCCCGCGGCAAGTGGTGGTTCATGTTCCACGGCGCGGCCTTCCTCAACTTTGAACAGCAAAGCGGCCCCCGCGGATACGACAAAGTTTTCTCCACCAGTTGGCTCATGCCCATGGTGCAGCGCGACCTTGGGCCCGGCCGCCTGACTCTGCGGACCATGGTCAGCCTGGACCCGGCCACGGTGACGCAGCGCTGGTATCCCGAGTTGTTTCAGCAGGGAGAAACCGCGTTTGGCAAGCCGATCAATGACGGCCAGCACCCGCACGACTTCTTCATGGAAATTGCCGCGCTCTATGATTGGAAGCTTGGCAAGCACACGCTGTTGTCGTTCTACGCCGCGCCAGTCGGCGATCCGGCCATGGGCCCGGCGGCGTTTGAACATCGTGTGCCAGCGTCAGAAAATCCTCTCGCGCCTTTGGGCCATCACCTGGAAGACTCAACCCACATTGCCGATGACGTCATCACCGCGGGACTCACCTACAAGCAGGTTCGACTTGAGGCGTCCGGTTTTCACGGCCGTGAGCCCGACGAATTTCGCTGGAACCTGGACAGCGGCGCAATCAATTCCTGGTCCACGCGTCTCACCGTGCAGCCAGGCCAGAACTGGAGCGCGCAGTATTCGCTGGGCCATCTCACCAGCCCGGAGCAACTGCATCCGGAAGAAGACGTCCTGCGCATGACGGCCTCCGTGATTTACAACCGGCCGCTGGCTCGGGAAAACTGGGCGTCCATGCTGCTTTGGGGACGCAACCATTCGCTCACCACTGGCGCGAACACCAACGGCTACCTCGCGGAATCCACGCTGCGCTTCGCCATGAATAACCACGTGTGGACCCGCATCGAAAACGTTGACCGCACCACCGAGTTGCTTCTCGGTAAGCAGCCGGAGCCGCCGGGATTCCAGGAACAATTCCTGGCCCGGGTGCAGGCCTATTCATTCGGGTACGACCGCGACTTCCACTTGGTGAAGGGCTTGTCCACGGCAGTGGGCGGGCAAGTCACCTTCTATGCGAAGCCGGGTTTTTTGACTCCCGTTTACGGACAGCGTCCTGCCGGGGCTATATTGTTTCTGCGAATTCGCCCCACGGGCGGCGGGCATCACCACTGAGCGGACAATTTTCCCAAAAGGAGTGGGCTCATGAAGACTTCTCGGCGCAATTTTATCGGCAATACTTTCATCGGCGGCGCGTCCGCTCTCATCGCCACAACGGTTGGCCAGCCGCTGTGGGCAGCCCAGCAGAAGGCCGCCGAGGCGCCCAAGCCGAAAGAACCCAAGCCGAAGGAAGAAGAAGACGAAGACGTCTCCGCGAATGAAGACCTCATGCGCGAGCACGGCGTGCTCAATCGCATACTCCTGATTTACGACGAAGGCCTCCGCCGCATTCAGGCCAAGGAAAAATTTGATCTGGAGATAATCGGCAAGTCCGCCGGGCTGATTACCCGGTTCATTGAGGACTATCACGAGAAGATCGAAGAAAACCACATCTTCCCGCGCTTTGAGCAAGCCGGAAAGATGATTGAACTTACGGTGAATCTGCGCGCGCAGCACGCCATGGGGCGCCGGGTAACCGAACGCATTGCCGCGTCAGTGAAAACCAAAGACCTGCCGGCCATGAGCACGGCGCTGGCCGCGTTTGTGCGCATGTATCGCCCGCATGAAGCGCGTGAGGACACGGTGCTTTTCCCCGCCTTGCATAAACTGGTCAGCCCGCATGAGTATGACGCCATGGGTGAACAGTTTGAGGCGATTGAGCGCAAGACCTTTGGCGGCGACGGTTTTGATATGGCCGTGGACCAGGTCACGGACCTGGAAAAACAATTCGGCATCTACGACATTTCCCAGTTCACGCCGAAGTAGAGTCTTAGCGCCACCCGCGGATGCCCCGCTTGGTCAGCAGGTACAAAGCGAATGTCCCCAGCCAATGCGCGCCGACGTAATGTTCGCCGGTAAGCGCCGCGAGCCCGGCTTCCGCGTGCATGCTGGAGGATGCCAGCAGGTCGGCGAAGCGCGGGTCGTCCACCGACAGCGCGGACGCCATGCCATCCAGCATCCACGCGCGGCTCAGGTTCAACCCGTCCAGGTGGGAGAATTTCGGGTCGGCAGGGTCGGGCGAGACAACCGGCTTCAGCGCCTCCGCCAGTTGCGGCATGAACAGTCCCAGCCACGCAGCAAACTCTGCCGCGTTCAGCGCGCGGCGCATCAGGTCGGCTTCGCCCAGTCCGGGTGAAAGAAAATCTTCTCCGGAAGGCTCGTAGTCCAACGGACAATTCTTGTCGGCCAGAAAGAAATCGCGCGCCCGGCGAACCAGCAGCTCGGCAAAAGTTTCTTCGCCCTTGCTGTGCGCGTAGTCCAGCATCAGTCCCATGGAAAACGCGGTTTGGCTGTGTTCCCCGCTGCGCACCGGGTAAGGCAGTTTAAGCAGCCAATCGAGCAACCGTGATCGAACTGCTTCTTCCAGCGGGCGAAGGTGCTCAGCCAATCGTGCCGCATCAGGAATCGTCACCGGAGGATCGGCCTGACACTCGTGCAGTTCTTGCGCCAGCTGCAGCAGCCAGGCCAGCCCGTAAGGACGCTCAAAACTCTGCCGCCCGGCGCCACCCAGGTAAGCAACTTCCTGTGCGATGTTCTCCGGCGTAAGACTGCGCTGCAACGCTTGCCGGGCTGGCGGTGCGAAATCCTCTTCGGGAAAAAGTCTTACCAGGCGGACCAGCGTCCAGTGGGTATGCACGGCAGAATGCCAGTCATAGCATCCGAAAAACGCAGGCGTGAGTTTGCGCGGAGGGACGGCGTCAGCATCGCCCGCGAGCACATGGCTGATCTTGTTGGGATATTCGCGGCCCACGCACGCCAGCGCCATGCCGGCTACCCGCGCGGCCAGGAAAGAATCCAGCGTCTTAGCGATCATCTGTAGGAACCTGGGTCACAGGTATAACATAAGGAGGAAGCGCGAGCGCTGCCTGTCATGTAGATACGAGTTACTCGTTCGCTGCCGAAGATTGGCGGGCGTGCCTCGTCCGCGTTGTGCTTCCAGAGGTGAAAAGTGGATTGGGTAACAAGGAAAAACATCAAGGTGGACCGGGTCGCGTGTCCGTGGTTGATCAAGAAGTTTGTTGACCCCGAAGCCAGGTTCCTGTTTGTTGCGGAAGAAGAGCTCTACAAACCGCCAAGACCGGCGCTATCCCCTTTGACGCGCCGCGACTTCCTCAGGTCAAGCTTAATCATCGCGGCGAACGGTGCAGTTTCGAAGCGATCATCGAAGATTTCAAGGTGAGTGCGCCCGGGCTGGAGCGGCTCGCTCTGATCGTGCGCGCCGCCGACATCAAAGGCCAGGAGCACGTGGCCCCGGAGGGCGCTGGATTGCGCGCCATCGCCGAAGGATTTGCCGCCCTTGGCTTGTCCGACGAAGAGCGCTTGCAATATGGATTCGCGATTTATGACGCGCTGTTACGACATGCGACCGAGCAAGATAAACAGTCATAGGGGAAGCGGAAGCGGGCCCATGAGTCGAAAAGCCGGAACTTGGAAGCTGGCGGGATGGATGGTGGTTATGGCAGCCATCGGTGTGCTCATTTGGCTGGCTGAGGGCAGGCGCGGCGACGACGATGACG
>JBGPLR010000260.1:0-5358 GCA_041486545.1 Terriglobia bacterium | reverse complement strand
CGTCCGGTGATTATGACGGCGCTGGCGATGATCATCGGCATGGTGCCCATGGCGCTGGGACTGGGCGAAGGCGGAGAACAAAACGCACCGCTGGGCCGGGCGGTAATTGGCGGCCTGGTCTTTGCCACGGTAGCCACGCTGTTTTTTGTCCCGGTGGTTTTCAGTATCATGCACGGCGGAAAGCGCAGTGCAGCGACGCCAGAAGCGCTGCCGGCGTCGCGATAGAAGGAATCCTCTAATTTATGACACAGCTCACGCAACCGGAACCTGCCGCACAGCCGGCGCCCACGCCCGCCACGGCCAAGCCTCATCGCACACGCGCGGTCCTGGCCATATTGATGTTGCTGCTGGTGGCCGGCGCTTTTTCCGTGGCGCGGCGCTACTCTGACAAGCGCGTGCTGGCGCGGGAGACGGAGAAGCTGGCCATACCTTACGTCGCCCTGATCAAACCGGTCACCGAACCAGCCAACGAAGAACTGTCTTTGCCCGCGCAACTCCAGGCGTACGTGGAGGCCTCAATCTACTCGCGCACCAACGGCTACCTGCTGCGCTGGTACAAGGACATTGGCAGCAAAGTGAAGAAGAGCGAGTTGCTGGCGGAAATTGATACTCCGGAAATTGATCAGGAACTCTCCCAGGCCAGGGCCACTCGGCAGCAGATCGCGGCGCAGGTGCAACTGGCCAAGTCGTCCGCCGAACGCTGGATTAACTTGCGCAAGACCGATTCCGTGTCCCAGCAGGAAGCCGACCAGCAAATCAGCGGATACACACAGGCGCAAGCCAACCTGGCCGCCGCCGACGCTAACGTAAGACGCTTGGAACAACTGGAATCTTTCAAGCACATTTACGCGCCATTTTCCGGCGTGATCACCAAACGCAACGTTGATACCGGGGCCTTGATCAACGGAGGCAATGCGGGAGTAAGCAAAGGACTCTTTGACGTGGCCCAGGTGGATCCGCTGCGGGTGTACGTCAGCGTGCCGCAGACCAACGCTCCTTACATCCGCAAAGGCATGGACGCGCACATCGAGTTGCGTGAATATCCCGGGCAGAAGTTTTCCGGCAAAGTAGTGCGAACCGCGGACGTGATTGATCCGGCAACGCGCACGCTGCTCACGGAAATTGATGTTCCCAATCCCAACGGACGCCTCATGCCGGGGTCGTTTGCCCAGGTATATTTTGCCGTGGCGGTGAAGACCACGCGGATTTCCATCCCGGTAAACACCATTCTGTTCCGCCCAGAAGGACCGCGCGTGGCCGTCGTCGGGCCGGACCAGCGCGTGCACCTCAAGGCCATCACCATTGGCCGCGACTACGGGCTGACTATTGAAATCCTGGGCGGCATCGGGCCCGACGACCAGATCATTTCCAATCCCGCCGACTCGCTCGAAGAAGGCCAGCAGGTCAACGTGAAGAGCGGCAGCGGAGCGCACTCGTGAGTAAATTTCGCTTCCGGCTGCTGCTTGCAGCCGCTGCGCTGCTTTGTTTCGGCGGCTGCAAAGTTGGCCCCAATTACCATCGGCCTGGCGTGCCGCTGGCGCCGGCTTGGAAAGAAGAGCCGCCGTGGCGCGTGGCCACTCCGCAGGATGGGCTTCCCAAGGGCGACTGGTGGACCATCTTCGCCGAGCCCGAGCTGAACGGCTACGAAGCGCAGGCCATCAAGGCCAACCAGACCATTGAAATTGCGCGCAATCAACTTGCGCAAGCACGCGCTTCCGTTCGCATCACCCAGGCAGGATGGTTCCCGCAACTCACCGCGGGCGCGTCAGCACAGCGCGGGCGCAGTTCCGCCAACCAGCCCACGGCGTCCGGCGTTCCGCTCGCCAACGCGGCCACGCAGGGCACGTTCATCATTCCCTTCAACGTCAGCTGGGAAGCCGACGTTTTCGGCGGCGTGCGCCGCAGCGTGGAGTCCTCCAGCGCGTTGTATCAGGCGCAGGCGGCGTCGCTGGAAAACGTCCGGCTGCTGATCACCTCTGAAGTGGCGGTGGACTACTTCAGCCTGCGCGAGCTTGACGTGGAAATTTCCGTGGTGGAGTCCGCCGCCGAGTATCAGGCGAAAGCGCTGCGGCTGGTGCAAAACCGCCATGAAGGCGGAGTCGCTTCCGGCCTGGACGTGGCCCAGCAGGAAACGCAACTGAACGCCACGCGCACGCAAGCCACCTTGTTGCGGCAACAGCGCGCGCAATTTGAACACGCCATCGCGGCGCTGGTCGGCGTGCCGGCGCCTCTGTTCACAGTGCCGGTGAGACCGCTCACCGTTGAGCCTCCGGTAATCCCCGCAGGCTTGCCGTCTGACGTGCTGGAACGCCGGCCCGACGTGGCCCAGGCGGAGCGGCAGATGGCGGCGCAGAACGCGCAGATCGGCGTGGCGCGGGCCGCATTTTTCCCCAGCATCGGACTCTCCGGCAGCGGCGGTTTTGAAAGCACAGGCCTGGCCAACCTGCTGTCCGCGCCCAGCGGATTCTGGGCCCTGGGCGCCAACGTTGCCCAAACCGTTTTCAGCGGCGGACGCCGCAAAGCCCAAGTGGATTTTGCCCGCAGCGGATATGACGCCACCGTCGCCAACTACCGGCAGAGCGTGCTCACATCTTTTCAGGAAGTGGAAGACGGCTTGTCCGGTCTGCGCATTCTGGCCGACGCCGCGCGCACGCAACAGCTAGCCGTGGACGCAGCCCAGCGCGCGCTAAAGATCGCCACGGACCGTTACACCGGAGGCCTGGTGACTTATCTTGACGTGATCACCGCGGAGCAAACGCTGCTCGACAACCAGCGTCTTGCGGCCCAGATTCTGCGGCAGCGATTGATCACGTCCGTCGGGTTGATCAAAGCCCTGGGCGGCGGATGGGACGCCGCAAGCCTGCAGGCGGTGCAGGTGAAGACGGAGATGAAGCAGGCGGTGAGGGAGTAAGGATCGCCGACACCAGAAAAACCCCTTACCACAGAGGACACAGAGAAGCACGGAGGTCAGGCTTCGTACGGCTCTTTTGCAGTCCAGCTGACGCCAAGTCCCGCCAGGGACGCCGATAGTAGCCCGGTACGTTTCCGAGGCGAGCGTGCGAGCTGAGGAATAAGTGCCGGGTAACGAAACAGATGAATTCCCTTCTGCGCTGCCGCAGGCGGGAGCGGAGCCGTGGTATCCCAATCGCCACAAAGTCGCTAAGGAAGAGCCACCGCCGAGGGCGGCGGTGCCACGGGGCTTCCCTACTCCACCTTCGCCCTTCCCATCAACCACCTCTTAGCCACTTCTACCATCCCCAAATAAAGCACCGCCGCAATCGCTAGGAAGCCAAAGTAGATTGCCGGCAGCGGCGTGAAGCCCAGGTCGGCGGCCAGCGGCGTATACGGCAACACCATCCCGATGATGACGATGGCCAGCGTGGTGATGGTCAGCGCGCCGCTGGGACGGCTGCGCAGCGGGTTTCCGGCGGTGCGAATTACGAACAGCACCAGCGTCTGGGTGGCGAGCGATTCGACGAACCATCCGGTATGGAACTCGGCTTCAGGGGCGTGGAGAAAATGCAGCAGCACGTAAAAGGTGAGAAAGTCGAATAGCGAGCTGATGGGCCCGATGAAGATCATGAAGTTGCGGAGCAGGCTGATGTCCCAGCGCTGCGGCTTGCGCACGTAACTTTCGTCCACGTTGTCAGTGGGGATGGTGACTTGCGCCATGTCGTAGAGAAAATTGTTGAGCAGGATTTGCGTGGGCAGCATGGGAAGAAAAGGCAGAAACAATGACGCGCCGGCCATGCTGAGCATGTTGCCGAAATTGGAACTGGTGCCCATGAGCAGATACTTCATCACGTTGCCGAAAGCTTTGCGGCCTTCCAGGATGCCGTCATGCAGCACGCGAAGGCCGGGCTGCAGCAGGATGATGTCGGCGGCGTCGCGGGCCACGTCCACGGCGGTGGAGACGGAGATGCCGACGTCCGCCGAATGCAGCGAAGGCGCGTCATTGATGCCGTCACCCATGTATCCCACGACGTGGCTGCGGCGCTTGAGCGCCAGAATGATGCGGTTCTTCTGCGCCGGCGAGACGCGCGCGAACACCGTGGTCTGCTCCGCCACGTGGCCCAGCGCCAGGTCGGTCATGCGGTCCAGGTCTTCGCCCAGCACGATTTGCCCGGCGTCCACGCCAACCTGTTTGCAGATGTGGCCGGTGACCAGGTCGCTGTCGCCGGTGATGATCTTCACTTCCACGCCGTCGCGCTTCAGGTCGGCGATGGCGGCATTGGCTTCCGGCAACGGCGGGTCGCCAAACGCGAGAAAGCCGGCCAGCGTGAGATCGCTTTCGTCGGCGACGGAGTACGCCGTCTTGGCCGGCGGGTTGGCATACGCCAAGGCCAGCACGCGGAAGCCCTGCCCGCTGAGCGTTTCATACGTCTTGTGGCAGCCGGCTATCGCGCTGGGGTCGAGCGGAAGAGTTTTGCCGCCGATCTCGTACGCCGTGAGCAGCGGAAAGATTCCTTCGGGCGAGCCTTTAGTGATCAACATGCTCTCTCCGGCCTGCTCCACGACGATGGACAAGCGCCGCCGCTCAAAGTCGAAAGGAATCTCGTCGCGTTTTTCGTAACCTGCGGTCCCGGGATCGCCTTTCTGCAGAATCGCGGCATCCAGCGGGCTGCGGATGCCGGTTTCAAATTTGCTGTTGAGATAGGCCAGCAGGAAGGCCCGCTCTGACGGCGCGCCGTTGGGGTCCACGGAACTTTCCAGCACCATGTTGCCGGTGGTAAGAGTTCCCGTCTTGTCGCTGCACAGCACGTCAATGCTGCCGAAGTTCTGGATAGCGGAGAGATGCTTGACGATGACTTTCTTGCGGGCCATCACCACGGCGCCCTTGGCCAGCGTGACGGAGGTGATCATGGGAAGAAATTCAGGCGTGAGACCAACCGCCAGGGCCACGGCAAACAGCAGCGATTGAAAAGGATTGTGATGGAGCACAATGCTGACCACGATCAAGAAAAGCACTAGAAAGATGATGGCGCGCATGATCAGCATGCCAAAGCGGCGCAGTCCCTGGTCGAAGGGCGTCTCTGCGGGCCGCTGCGCCAAGCGCTCGGCAATATCGCCGAACGCCGTCCGCGGGCCGGTGGCCACCACTACGGCCGTCGCCGTACCGCTCACAATGGAGGTGCCCAGAAAAACCATGTTCCTGGCATCGGGAGAGGACGATGCCGCGTCGCTCGTAGCGTCCTTTTCAGAAGGAAGGGACTCTCCGGTGAGCGAGGCCTGCTGCGCGTATAAGTCGCGCTCTTCCAGGAGCCGGGCGTCGGCGGGAACCAGGTCGCCGGCAGCAAGCCGGATAATGTCGTCGGGCACAACGTCGCGACGGGCGATATCCTGCCAGCGGCCGTCGCG
>JBGPLR010000259.1:0-5411 GCA_041486545.1 Terriglobia bacterium | reverse complement strand
GACATGGAGAGACAGATGCCGATGAACCAAAACAATCAGACCATGGCCTCACGTCCACAGCGTCGGCGCCTGCCGGACGAGCGGCAGGCCGTTACCCATCACTTCTCCATCGCTGGTCAGGAAGGATATGTGACGGTCGGACTGTACGAGGACGGGCAGCCAGGAGAGCTGTTTATTAAGATGGCCAAAGAAGGCTCGACCGTCTCTGGCCTGATGGACTCGTTCGCGACCGCGGTGTCGCTAGCGCTGCAGTACGGCGTGCCGCTCCGGATCCTGTGCGAAAAGTTCAGCCACATGCGCTTTGAGCCCAGCGGCTGGTCGGGCAACGCCAGCATTGGCTATGCCACCTCGGTGATGGACTACCTCTTCCGCTACCTTGATGTACGCTTTCTCAAAGGCGAACCGGGAAGTCTCTTCGTCGTGACGTCCGCCCTCGCCGGCGAGATACCAAACGGTGATGCAGTCAAAGCGCTGGCCGAGATTGTGGATCTCGAAGATGCGCCACCGTGCACAAACTGCGGCTCGCTGATGGTGCGCAGCGGTTCCTGCCACCGCTGCATGACCTGCGGAAGCACCAGCGGATGTTCCTGAAGGAGGGATTGGCTTTGTCGTCATCATCCAACAACGTCGCTTTCCATTGTCCTGTGTGCCTGCGCGAGCGCGGCGAACTGATCTGCTACGCGTCGCGGCAGAAACACTGCGTCATCTGCCAATGCGAGGCGTTAGAGCCACTGGAACTTGCCGGCGATGCGGAGGCGCTGCCCGAGGCCGAACAGGTGGTGTGTGACCCCTCTGCCTCTTTCTGGTTGAAGAATGCGCTCCGTTCCGCCCTCACCCGCGACCCGGTCGATGCCGCCAACGACGCTGAGGTGCTTGCCCGGATACTCGACCAAAGATGCCGCAAGCTCCTGCGGGCCTCCTGATGGCGTAGTGGTTCAGACACCAACATTCAGTCTAAGAGGTGCAACATGGCAAAGAGCATTAACAAAGTGATTCTCATTGGCAACGTGGGCAAAGACCCGGAGGTGAAGTACACCCCCAACGGAGTTGCCCTGGCCAAGTTTAGCCTGGCCACCAACGAGAAGTTCAAAGACAAATCCGGCACGTGGCAGGAACGGACGGAATGGCACAACGTCCTCGCCTGGCAGCGATTGGCCGAGATCGTCGGCGAGCACGTCCAGAAAGGGACAAAGCTGTACATCGAAGGCCGGCTCCAAACCTCAAGCTGGGAAGACCGGAACAGTGGTGAAAAGAGATACCGGGTGGAAATCGTCGCCCGCGACATCCTGCTTCTGGGATCACGAGAGCCCGACAGTGATGGGGCGCGGAACCATGCCGAAGAGGAGACAGAACCTGTCCATGCTGGGGCTGGTGAAATCACGGATGATATTCCCTTCTGATATCCAGATCGATGGAAGCCAACAGCGGCTCGACTTTGCCGGCTTTTTGATTGCAGATTTATTATTAAAGGTTAATGCCTTATCCTTTAATAGTGTTCCCGGCTATTAAAGGAAGGCTTAATAGCTAACACTGAATTCGGCGCGATTTGTAGCCCGTGGGAGACGTAAGATCAAGTATCTACTGGACTTAAACCGAGAAAGATCACAGGATCAGGAGGTATAATTGACCTTGGGAAAAATGGCGATTCCGATCAAACAGAAGATCGATAGCACAGAACGGAAACTGCGAGCCGAAGCGGTACAGTATGGCTTCGCCAGCGTCCGTATGGAAGGTCTTGAGCCCGGTCCTGAGGCTGAAGCCATTGCCAAGCGTTTCATTGAAGGTGAGTTGTCGCATGAGGAATACCACGCCGCAATGAGAAGCCTGGCCCTCGATATCGCTCGCAATGGCCATTGATCCGTATTTCTACCCTGACACCAACGTCCTGAAGAATCTGGCTGGAATCGAAGATCCGAATCGGCTCCAGCAGTTCGAGGCCGTTTCGACGGCCCAGCGGATTTCAGAGTTGAGCTTCAATCCGGTCCCCGGCGCGTTTGACGTACCCCACCTCCAGCGCATTCACCAGCACATCTTTCAGGATGTTTATTCCTGGGCCGGCGAGTTTCGCACCGTGGGCATTCGGAAAGAGGGTGGATTCTGGTTCTGCCTCCTCGAATTCATTGAGCCATCGCTCATTGATTTATTCGACAAGCTGAGCGGCGAAAACAAGCTTAAGGCAACAACGCAGGAACAGTTCGGCTCACGAGCCGGCTACTACATGAGCCAACTCAATGCGATTCATCCATTCCGCGAGGGCAATGGACGAGCGCAGCGCGAGTTTATCCGTGAGCTTGGCCTTCATGCGGGGCTGCACGTCAATTGGGCGCAGGTCACACAACAGGAAATGGATTCGGTATCGAAGGCCAGTTTTCAAAAGGGCGACTACCGTATCATGGGCGATCTGATTACCAGGATTACTGCGGTTCTGGATTTGCGATGATCGCAAAGACTTAACGGAACGATTTCCATACGCCTCGCGATTCTCTTCCTAAGCATCCAGGGCCTTTCGAATAGCCTCCAGTCTTATTTCCGCACAACAGGAGAACAGCCATGACTCCAACCAACGGCCGCGCAAACGGGTCGGAGGGCGGCGCAGATCATCCAAACAGACCTGTGCCTCCTGCGGCGCTGCTCGGGATGAGCCCGGCAACCCAGTTCGCGTCGGAGCAAATCAAGGAACTCGTCGCAGAGTTGGAAGTGCCATTCGATCCCTCCGTGATCGAATGGAGAGTCACAAACACAACCAAGGGCGCAGGCAAACCGCGCGGCCAGGTGATTCCCTACGCAGACCAAAGAGCGTATACCGACCGGCTCAACGCGCTCTTCAGTCCTGCTGGCTGGACGCGCAAATACACTGTCCACACCAGCGCCAATTTCCAGCGAGGCAAAGATCAAAAGACGGTCGCCAAGGTGTTCGTCACCTGCGACCTGACGATTTTCGGCCTTGGCTGCCACTCGGCTACCGGGGAAGAGTGGACGGATGACGAAAACGCCGGTACCAGCGCAGAAGCGCAGGCGTTTAAGCGGGCCTGTTCGTGTTTTGGTCTAGGTCGATACCTGTATCACTTCACCGGCACGTGGGTGGATTTGGACGACAGAAAGCGGCCCACCAGCACGCCGAAGCTTGCGGGTTGGGCGACGCCTGAAGGCTGGCGGCAAGGCCTGCGACCACACCGGGGAGAGGAGCGGCAATCAGCGAATCCTGCTGACATCGCTAAGACTGGCAGCGGAAGCGAAAGTCGCCAGAACGGAGGTGTGCCGCAAGGCGAGCACGCTGAAATCGTTCGCCAAATAGAAGCTATGGCAGAGCCGATGGGAAGAGGCCTCTATCGGGGAGTGCTCAAGTCTGTGGCTCGAGCGTGGAATCCGCGCCAGGTTCAGGATGCCGCGGTCCTTCAGAAAGTATTGGCGCAAATGCAGGCAGCGGATCGCGGGTTACAGCGACTAGCTGCTGCCCTGGAGAAGACGGGAGCCGAACCATTGGCGGGCATCCTGCACTCTGTCAACCTCAGGTCCCTCAACGAGGTGAGTAATCTCGAAACTCTGCAAAAGATTGTTCTTGCACTTGAAACGAAAGCAGGGCTGACAGGCCCTCAGGGGTAGCAGCAGGACACCACTCTTAGGCTACCTTCTTTCGTGCTGCCCACCGCTTTTTCATTGCCTCGCTGATCCGCTTCCTGGCTGCTGCGCTCAAATGGCGCTTCCCGCCATTGGCGTGCTTGGCTGTTGTCCTGCCCCTGCCACCACCGCTTACCTGCAACGCCGCGATAGCCCTGTTGAGACGGTCTCTCTCGGCTTCCAATTCAGCAATTATGGCTGCTGTGTCCACGGTTCTCCTCTTCTGTTTGACGGGTGCCATTGTAGAACGAAACAACATGTACAAGGGCTGACTCACCAACTATTTAATCAGGTTGATTCCAGGCGGTATGCCCGTCGTCTCTTATCTTACCTATCTGAAAGGAAAATCTGATGAAAGCATCTACCATTGCAAGTGCCTTGCGCACGCTCGTTGCGGCACGGCAACCCGTGTTCATTTGGGGCGGGCCCGGCGTAGGCAAGTCGGCCGTTGTGCATCAACTCGCTGCCGTCTTGAAAGTAATTCTCCAGGATGTACGGGCGCTGTTACTCGATCCGGTTGATCTCCGGGGTCTTCCATTTCTGGGACAAGACGGCCGGTCGAAGTGGGCAACACCCGAATTCCTGCCGCAAGAGGGATCGGGAATTCTGTTTCTCGACGAACTGAACGCAGCTCCCGGCATGGTCCAGGCCAGTTGCTACCAGCTTGTGCTGGATCGTAAGCTTGGCGAATATACCCTGCCTGAAGGTTGGGCGATCATCGCAGCCGGCAACAGGGATTCTGATCGCGCGGTAACGACCCGAATGCCGACGCCTTTGAGGAACCGGTTCGTGCATCTCGAGTTCGAAGTGGATGCCCAGGAGTGGTCGGAATGGGCTATCCAGTCTGGGATCCGGCCCGAGGTGATCGCGTTTCTCCGTTTTCGGCCCGAAGTGCTGAGCGCATTTGATCGTGATGCCAATGCCTTCCCGTCACCGCGCTCCTGGGAATTCGTGTCCCGCATTCTCGACTCCGCACCCGATCAATCTATAGAGCACGAGCTGTTTTCCGGCGCGGTCGGAACCGGTGCAGCTACGGAGTTCTCCGCTTTCCTGCGGATGTTCCGCGAGCTCCCGAACATCGATGCCATCCTGATGAACCCACTCAAGGAACCCGTGCCAGAAAATGCGGCTGCGCAGTACGCGGTCGCTTCAGCGCTGGCGCGATGTGCGTCTGACATCAACTTCGACCGGGTCTGCCTGTACCTGGATCGTATGCCAACCGAGTTTAGCGTGCTATGCGTGCGTGACGCGTCATTGCGCGAACCAGCCATTCGTCATACGGCCGGATACACGAAGTGGGCGATTGAGAACCATCACGTGCTCGCTTAACAAACTGGAAACGCCTTACATTACTGCCCAGAAGCCCGTTTCGGGACCACACGACCAAGCGCTGAAGGGCGCCCGATTACTTCCCCATTGGCGACGACACAGTCTCCACACCTCATTTTCGCTCCCAGAGAGCTAAGAGAAACAGCAATGTGTAGCAACGTTTTGAGGAGTAGCATACTACTTTGGGTTCATGCCACAACGAACAAACCAAGAGGCTAGCGCCGCCTGACCCTCTGACTTACGCTCCTTCCGCGAACTCCTTCTGCGAAGTTTGCCTCGCTCGATTATCTCCCCTATAATGCTTTGCTGGAATGAAGAGGGAGAATGCTATGAAACGGGTAACCAATCTATTGATACCGTTCCTCTGTGCCTCTATATCGTTATGGGCGCAGCAGCCAGGCACAGCCAAGGAAGCCAAGGGCTCACAGGCCGGCCACAAAGCGGCAACCGGAGAGAAGACCAAG
>JBGPLR010000258.1:0-5422 GCA_041486545.1 Terriglobia bacterium | reverse complement strand
GTGAAAGACAAGGTTGCAGCCCTAATTTACGCCGATGCAGGCGCGGTCCATGCCACGACCATGGATGTTTCCGGGCTGAGCGCTTTGACCCGTTTTGCCGCGCTCTGGCTGGAACTGAGCGCCGCGCGAAAGACCGGCGCGGCCACCGCCGACGAACCCCAGCCCACAGCCGGTTTTGCCGCGGCTCCCTCCGCCATGCCGTCGCCGCCTCCGGGACCGGTGCCGGTGGAGGACGATCTCCACCGCAAAGCCAAGCGCTTTGCCAAGCTCCTGGTGGAAGAGATCAAGCTTTACAACCAGCCGAAAGTCGCCGAAGGCAGGACCCAGAGCGACCTCTATGACCGGTTGCGGGAAGACATCGAGAAAAGCCGCGCCACCTACAACAAGCGCTACGGTGAAACTCCGGCGGCTTCGGCGGATTATTTTAATCAGGAACTGGTCCGCATTTTGGCGGATAATGATGTATCGCTCATGGGCGCAAGTTTTCCGCAGTGATCTTTTCCATGGCAGTCAAGGTATCAGTGTCCATCAGAAGTCTCTCCATCATTCTTATATTTTCCGCGCTGCTGTTGCCGGGAAATCTCTTCGCTCAGGCGGCCAAGAAGAAATCGAGCACCCACCACACCAAGAAGAAAGTCACGCCGGCGTCATCCACCGGCTCCGCCAAGCTTCGCCATGTGACGCGCGCGTTTGTCGCCTCGGCTGACCTCAAGCCCATGGCCCAGCAGCTTTTGGAGAATCGCACGCCGCAGGGCTATGCCGGAATTGAAGAGTACGCCGCCGCGCACAGTAAAGACGACGCTGGCCCGCTGGCCTGGCTGGTGATTGGCTACGCGCGTTACTTGGACAAGAATTACGCCAGCGCGCGCGAAGCCTGGGTGCATGCTGCTCCGCTGGAGCCCGTGCTGGGGGACTATCTCGACTTTCTCCGCGCAAGCGCTTTCCAGGGCGAGCAGAATCCGGCGGAAGTGATCAAAGTCCTGGACGGTTTTGAACAAAAGTATCCCGCCTCTCTCAACCAGCACGACGTTACGATGCTGTACGCAGGAGCGCTGGTGTCCACCGGCGAACCGCAGCGCGCCATCGCTTACCTGGAAAAACATCGCCAGCCGCTGCATGCTGGTCTGGAATTGATGCTGGCCAGGGCCTATGAGGCCGCCGGCGGGAAAGAAAAAGTCCAAGACATACTGCGGCGGATTTATTTTGAGATGCCGGTAAGCCAGGAGGCTGACGCTGCGGCACAGGAACTGCGTGCCCTTGGAGAAGCTCCGCCCGTCGGGGATTTTGGTTTGCGCCATGCCCGGGTGGAAGTCCTGCTGAAAGCCCGACGCTTTCAGGACGCTGCCAATGACTTGAGTTCGCTGGTGGAAGTTGCGCCGCCGGAAAAGATTGTGGGCATGCAAGGCCAGTTCGGCACGGCGTTGTACCGCATTCGCAAGCGGGAAGATGCCCAGCGTTTGTTTGAAAACATTTTCCAGAACAAGTCCGCTACCGTGGAGGAACACGCAAAGGCGCTGTACTACCTGGCGGAATCGGCGCGCGACAAAGAAGACTTCGCCAAGAACGCGGCATACCTGATCCAGTTGCGGTCACTGGCGCCGGAAAGCACATGGCTGCAGGACGCCCTGCTTTCCGCCGGCAACATGTACATGCTGCGCAATGAGTTTGACAAGGCGATACCGTTTTATGCGGAACTGTACCAGCGCTGGCGCAACGGAAAATTCGGCACTGCTCCGCACTGGAAATGCGCATGGCTCAACTATCGTCTCGGCAAAAAGGACGAAGCCAAGCGGCTGATGGAAGAACACATTGAGTGGTATCCGGGAGCGAACGAGATTCCCGCCGCGCTGTACTGGCGCGGACGCCTGGCCGAAGAAGACAACGACAAGCCGCTGGCCCGCGCGTACTACCGGAAACTGACCAGCAACTTTCGCTACTTCTACTATGCCTATCTGGCGCACGCGCGATTGGATGCGATGGACCAGGGACTGCAGGCTGGCGATCCTCCTCCACCGTCAGAGAAAGAACTGCTGCTGAATAAATTGCCGAGGCCGGCGGCGCCTCCGCAAGACTGGAACGCACCGGAAGACAACTTGCGATTGAAGAAGGCCCAACTTCTGGCCAACGGCGCGCTCTATGACTTCGCCGTGAAAGAAATGCAGGCGACAACCAACGGCACGCCTCCGTGGCTGGCCAAGTCTCTGTCTGAGCTTTACCTGGGCCAGGGCAGCTACATCCATTCCATTGAAACTCTCAAGCGCACCGTGCCCAGTTACTTTTCCTCGGAGATCCCGCAGATTCCGCGGCCAGTGTGGGAAGGACTGTTTCCTCGCCCGTTTTGGGAGGAGTTAAAGAAGGACTCGCAACAGAACCACCTGGATCCTTACCTGATCGCATCGCTTATTCGGCAAGAGTCAGAGTTTAATCCAGCCGCGGTTTCGCCCGCCAACGCCATGGGATTGATGCAGCTTTTGCCCAGCGTCGGCAAACACCTGGCCAAGGAGATGAAGATCAAGCTGGCTTCCACCGATGACTTGCTGACGGCCAACACCAACCTGCAACTGGGCACGCGCTACTTCAAGAAAGTGGTGGACCACTACGACGGGCAGGTGGAATACGCGCTGGCCGCCTACAACGCCGGCGAGGAGCGCGTGAACGACTGGCGCAGGAACGGCAACTTCAAAGATGTTGCCGAGTTCGTGGAGTCAATTCCATTCACTGAGACGCGCGAGTACGTCCAGGCCATCATGCGCAACACCGCAATGTACAAACTGCTCTATCCCAAGGGATAGGAAATCAACTCCGGTCCTGCTTCGGCGACATCATCATGGTCCACGCCAGCCATAGCGCGCCCACCACAATCGCGCTGTCGGCGACATTGAATGGCGGCCAGTGATGCGCGCCCACGTAAAAATCCAGGAAGTCGGTGACCGTGCCTTTGGCCACGCGGTCCCACAGATTTCCTAGTGCGCCGCCCAGGACCAGAGACAGCGCCACGGACACCGCCGTCAACCGCTCACCGCTCTTCCAGATAAAGAATGAAATTAGGGCCACGGCCGATAGGGAGAAAGCGATCAAGCCGGCGGTCCGCCAGTGGGAGGCGGAGTCGGCGAACAAGCTGAACGCAGCGCCGGTGTTTTCCCAGTGCGAAAGTTGAAAGAATCCCGGAATGATCGGGACATCCTGCATGAGTGGAAGACGCTGCAGCACCAGCCATTTGGTGAGGCGGTCAAGCGCGACGACGGCAGCGGCGATCAGGAGTTGGTATTTTCGCATTGACCCCATTATGGCAGGCGCTTTAGAGAATGGGTGAGAACTGTATTCCTTCTCCCCAATTCGTCATCCCGAGCTCCGTTGAGGACGCGCCGTCTTCAGCGTCCGAATAGGAGCGAGGGACCTTGCGCTTACCCAAAATGGAACCAACAACTTTAAAGCACAAGGTCCTTCGGGCCTACTCGCAAGCTGAAGAATACGCTTGCTCGCAAGAACGGCCCTCAGGATGACGGTTCATTAAAGGGTATTTCTCACGCACTCTGTGAAGCCCGATTTCTGATGCGCTAGGCGGCTTGGTTAGAGCAAACCCCCAGGGATGTACTGAGACACCGGTCGCGGTAAAGTGCTCATCCGATCGCGGCGATTACGGCGATGTCGGCGATCACGGCGATTCTCCTCACTGGCTCATCGCCTTTTCCTCCTGCGGGGACAGGAAGATTTCACTCAGCAGAAGCAGCGCGCCTATCACAATGGCGCTATCGGCCACGTTGAAGGCCGGCCAGTGGTGCGAACCCAGGTAGAAATCCAGGAAGTCAATGACCCGCCCGTTGGCCACGCGGTCCCACAAGTTGCCCAGCGCCCCGCCAAAGACCAAAGACAACGCAATGGCGGTGGTGTTCATGGCGTTGCCGTTTTTCCAGAGCAGGGCTGAGACCACAGCAAGCGCGGCAATGGAGAACATGATCAGCATGGCGATCTTCCATTCCGAAGGCGAGTCTGAAAATAGACCGAAGGCCGCGCCCTGGTTCTGGACATGCGTCAGGCGGAAGAGGCCGGGGACCACGTCCACGCTGTCATGCAGCATGATCTTCTGGGCGATCGCCCACTTGCTGATCCGGTCAGCGCCCACGATCAGGGTCGCAATCAGAATGTGATACTTCCTCATAGTTCCCAAGCAGCCACGCTGCGTCTTTCTGTTCCTTTGCGGCCCAGCCGCTTATCAAAAAAGTTCTAGCTTGCCGTCCCGCCGGTCCGGCTACTTGCCCGGCGCTTGTTGCTCAATTTCCTCGAGCGCCGCCAGGCATCGCTCGCAAACCGTAGGATAGCGGTCACTTTCCCCCACGCGCGGGGAATAGTTCCAGCAACGGTCACACTTCTTCCCCGGCGCCTTCTCTACATCTACGCGCAAAGGGGCCATTCCGTTCCCCTCAGCGGCGTACTTTAAGTTCACACCGGACACGATCAACAGATAACGCAAATCTTCGCGGTACGATTCCAACAGCTTCTGCAGGCCCTGCGGAGCATGCACGGTGACCACGGCTTCCAGTCCGCTGCCAATGAATTTGTCGGCGCGGCGGACTTCCAGGGCCTTGTTCACCTCTTCCCGGACGCCCAGCAGCGCGCCAAAATCCGTTTCCAGCGCGGTTTTCAAGTCCGCCGGGACCGGGCCATCAGCGATTTCGCCGCCTTCAGGAAAGTATGCCAGATGTACGCTCTCCGGTCTGCCGGAAACTTGGGGTAAAGCCAACCACACTTCTTCCGTGGTGAAGGTCATGATGGGGGCCAGCAGACGGACCATGGCTTCACCGATCCTCCACAACGCAGTTTGGGCGGAGCGCCGCCCCGGCGAGTTGGGTGCTGAGGTATAGAGCCGGTCTTTGATGATGTCAAAGTAAACAGCGCTCAAATCAGTGGAGCAGAATTCATTGAGCTGGTGATAGATGCGGTGAAACTCAAATCCTTCATACCATTTGCGAGCGCGCTCCGTGACCTCCGCGGTTTGCATGAGCATGTATTGGTCAAGCCGCTGCATGTCAGCAAACTTGACAGCGTGCCGCGCGGGGTCAAAATCGTAAAGATTCTGCAGGATGTACCGGAACAGGCTGTTGCGGAGTTTTTTGTAGTTTTCGGCGATGCGCTCAATGACTTCCGGCGAAGCGTTCACGTCTTCACGGAAGTCAACCGACGCCACCCACATGCGCACGATTTCCGCGCCGTGCTTGGCGGCGACTTCCACTGGATCCACGGTGTTGCCCAGCGACTTGGACATGGCGCGGCCCTGCCCGTCCAGCACCCAACCCACGGTGACGGCGCTGCGATAGGGCGATTGGTTGCGCGTGCCCACGCCACAGAGCAGGGAAGACTGGAACCAGCCGCGATGCTGGTCGCCGCCTTCCAGATAGAGGTCGGCAGGCCAGGGCAAGCCGGG
>JBGPLR010000257.1:0-5460 GCA_041486545.1 Terriglobia bacterium | reverse complement strand
GCGCAGCGAATAGTTTTTCACCGGCCCGGCATCTTACAGAGAGCGCTTGCTTGGAGATCTGCGGGTTAAGTTGACTTGCCCGAGACTGTTCGGCGGCGCCGAGCAAGGCGCAGTAAGCGAGCATTTTCAAATACTTACGCGCCGTGCGGGATTGACACGGCAAATCGGTTCGATTACGCTTTCACAGATCGGAGCAGCAAAATGGCAACCGTAAACAGTGCATCGGCGGGAACTATAGAACACCATCTGGGCGATAAGGCTGAATACTTCTTAGGTTTTTCCAAGCCCAAGATCTCCAGGCAGCGTTTGCATCTGCCGGGCCCGGACACGGTGGACCGGATCTATCGGCCAACGGACCGCAACAACCGCGTGCTGGTGAATTTGCAACGCGTCATCGGCCACGGCCGGCTTGCTGACACCGGATATCTTTCGATTCTGCCGGTGGACCAAGGGATTGAACATTCGGGAGGAGCCAGCTTCGCAAAGAACCCTGACTACTTCGATCCGGAAAAAATCATTGAGTTGGCCATCGAAGGCGGCTGCAATGCTGTTGCGTCCACATTCGGTGTGTTGGGCGCGGTGTCCAGAGCTTACGCCCACAAAATTCCCTTCATCGTCAAAATCAATCATAACGAGCTTCTCACCTGCCCCAACCGCTTCGATCAAGTCATGTTTGGCACGGTGAAGCAGGCATTGGACATGGGCGCCGCGGCGGTGGGAGCAACCATCTATTTTGGGTCCCCTGAGAGTACGCGGCAGATTGTCGAAGTCAGCCAGGCATTTGCTGCAGCGCACGAAATGGGATTGGCCACGGTCTTGTGGTGTTACCTGCGCAACTCATCATTTAAGCAGGACAAGGACTATCACGTGTCCGCCGATCTCACCGGCCAGGCCAACCATTTGGGCGTGACCATACAAGCGGACATCATCAAGCAGAAATTGCCGGAGAACAACGGCGGGTATGTCGCGATGAACCCCAAGGGAACAAGCTATGGGAAATTCGACAAGCGCATGTATGACGACCTGGCAACCGACCATCCTATTGATCTCTGCCGCTACCAGGTGGCCAACTGCTTCATGGGACGCATGGGCCTGATCAACAGCGGCGGGGCCTCCGGCAGCAACGACCTGGCGGAAGCGGTCACCACGGCCGTGATCAACAAACGCGCCGGCGGGATGGGCCTGATTAGCGGCCGCAAAGCGTTTCAGCGTCCGATGAAGGAAGGCGTCGCGCTTCTGAACGCGATCCAGGACGTCTATCTGGATCCAACGGTTACCATCCCCTAGGAACGAAATCCAGGAGTTTATCGAGCGGGGCGTGCATGCTCCGCTTTCTTGTATTGCGTGTCAGATCGGCACCCGGTCCAGAGGCACAATGAACTGGATTCCTGGGACTTGCCTGCCTTGTAGCCGCGCGTCATTCGTCACGAACAAGTCCACCCCCGCGCTGGCTGCACATGCTAGTTGGATGGCGTCGGGCGCGCGCAACGCTCGATCGGTGCGGAGAGAGGCATACAGTTTCGCAGCTTTCACGTCAAACGGCAGAGTAATCGCAGCCGAAGTCACAGCGGTTTCGTACTGGGCACAAGTCGCCAAATCTCCCTTCTCCGTGGGCTTTACCAGGATCTCTCCCAAGGTGAGCGTTGAAGTCAGCAACTGATCGCCGCGCGCCAGCATTTTCTTGCGTAAAGTAACGGTGGTTTGCGACCACGCCCCATAGTTCTCAAAGAGATAAATGAAGAGATTCGTGTCCCAGAAAATGCGGCTCATTCCCATCCCTCGCGGAGACGGCGCACGTATTCATCGGCGTGCTCATCGGCCCAAATCTTTCTGCCTGATCCTTGCAAGGAGAGGAGCGGGTCCGCTTGAATCGCCTTGCCGGCCGAAACGGAGCACCAGCCCTCATACCAAGTTAACAAGCCGTCATAACCGTGCGGCATGTCTTCCCTTTTGGGAGTTGTCTTCCCTCCTTCGCGCTCAGGGTGATAGGAGTCACCCTTACGAAAAAGGCGACGACGTCCTGATGAAGTTTCAAAGAGCATTCTGTAGCGCCCTGGGTTGGGTGGCCGGTTTGCCACGCAATGCTGGGAGACGTGAACGTAAACTCCGGGACGGAGAGGCTTGCTCAAGCCTTCTTTCCTGGCGCGTTCAACGATTTCCTCCAAGGTAAAGTCTGGCCTTTCCGGGTGTTGCCGATGAAGCAAAGCAGTGGCAATCCAAACCTCATCGGCGACTTTTACATCGGTCTGCGAAGAAACAGCATTCATGATTTTACCTCCACAAATATATTACCAAGAATTGATGTACTGTCAACATATATATGATCCTATTCTGCTCGTAGGCTGGGCCCCAAGAACCAAGCTGTTTGGGTGAGGACAGTGCCACGAGGTACGATTACCAGCGTTCGACCGGAAATACCTTCATGTCTCAAGTTTCTGAAGCCAGCGTTAAATCGTCTTTCGCGCTCTATGGCGCGGTGGCCCAAGAGCAGTCCGGCAACCTGGTGATGGCGCCATTGCCCTTTTCGATTGCGTTTGCCCTCCTGCTGAACGGCTCGGACGCAGCAACGCAGCAGGAAATCCGGCAACTCATGCAGCTTGGCGACCTGGGGCTGAGTGAGATCAACGAACAGAGCCAGGCCCTGCAAAAGGCTTTGGAGAACCTGAATGCCGGAAGCGGCAACACGTTTGTCCTGGCAAATTCGCTGTGGGCTTCTCTGCCGCTGGCGTTCTCCACCGGCTTTCTGGATGCCGGCCGCCGCTACTACGCGACGCAGATTGCCGCGGTGCCCCGCGCCGAGTTGCCGGACAGAGTTTCACGCTGGTCGCGAGAGACAACTCACGGCCTGGTAGATATGAAGCTGGACAAATCCGACTTCGCCCTGCTTTCCGCGACGTATTTCAAAGGCAAGTGGAAGTATCCCTTCGACGATGCGGCAACCAAGCCGGAGGATTTTCATCCGGAAGACGCTAAGGCGCACAAGGTCCCTATGATGAGCCGGCGGGGAGAATACCCGTACTACGAAGGCAGGAATTTTCATGCCGTTGCTTTAGAATTCGCCTTTGCCACCATGCACTTCCTCTTGCCGAAGTCTGGCTTGCTCAGCCATCCCTCCCTCAAGGAGATTGAGCAACAGGTTTTGGGCGACGGCTGGATCATGACCCAGCCTTTCGCGCGCCGCCCCGGACTGGTCAAGATTCCGAAATTCAAACTGCGTTATGACGGCGAGTTTATTCCCGTTCTGAGAAAGCTGGGCTTGAACCGCTTGTTCGATTCGTTTGATTCATTGCGTCCGGCAGTTACGCATCCCGAAGGCGCCAAGGTCACGCAGGTGCTGCAGAACAGCACCATTACCGTGGACGAGAAAGGCGCGGAAGCCGCCAGCGTACTGGCGGTGGTCATGGCTGTGGGCGCGGCCGCGGCTTGGAAGCCGCCCAAGCCTTTTGAATTCATCGCCGACCGGCCGTTCTCTTTCTGGATCACCGACAAAGCGACGGGGGCAGTGCTATTTATCGGCCGTGTGGCTGACCTGGAGTAGACGCCCGGACTTGCTCGATTCCAGTTTCCTGCGACGGGCACTTGTCTTCGAGTCCTCACCTGTTGCTGCGGCATCTGTTAGAGTGTCGTTTTTTCCGGAGGAACCCCATGGTCATCCCTGCATACGCTGGAGCGCTCAATACAAAAAACCGGCTGCCGGTTGCGCTCATCACCGGAGCTTCCAGCGGAATCGGGCTGGATTTGGCGCGGCTGATGGCGCCGGACTTTGACTTGATTATCACCGCCCGCAGCCAGACCAGGCTGGAAGAGATTGCGCAGGAGTTGCAAACGCAGCATGGCAATCGAGTGCATGCCATCTCAGCAGATCTGGCGCGCGCGGAGGCCCCGGCGGAATTGTGGCAAGAGATCACGCAGCGCGGCCTCCACGTGGACGCGCTCATCAACAACGCGGGCTTCGGCGCTTATGGCGAATTCAAAGATACGAATCTCGAAGCCGAGTTGCAGATGATCCAGGTCAACGTCACCGCGGTCACGCATCTGACCAAGCTGGCGCTGCCGGGAATGCTGGCACGCAAACATGGACGCATCCTGAATGTCGCCTCGACTGCCGGGTTTCAGCCGGGTCCGTTCATGGCCGTCTACTATGCGACCAAGGCCTATGTGATCTCTTTCTCAGAAGCTATCGCGAACGAGCTGAAAGGCACCGGCATCACCGTGACTTGTTTGTGCCCCGGAGCCACGGCCACAGAGTTTGCGGCCCGCGCGGATATGGGGAACTCGCGGCTGTTTAAGCTGGGCAGAATGCGCTCAGACGACGTGGCCCGCAAAGGCTACCGCGCCATGCTGAAAGGCAAGACGCTGGTGATCGCTGGGATGAAGAACTGGGCCCTGGCGCAAAGCGTCCGCTTCAGCCCGCGGAAACTGGTCACGGCGATTGCAGGCACCCTGAACAAGCGAGGAAGGTAAACCAAAGAGCTACGCGCTTGTGAGCTGTTTCTTGACGTTTTCCGCTTGCCACAGGTGGCGGCGCTGGTGGGCCATCATCCACAACAGGCCGCCGCTCATCCGGCAGCGAAATGGGGAGAGGAAATTCCCCAGGGTGATGCGGGAGATATCCAGGCCTTCGGCGTCTTTCATCAGACTTTCCCATTCATCCTGCGCCCGCATGAATTGCGGCAGAAGTTGTGTGGGATCATCAATCGCCAGCGGTGGAGCAATGCTCTTGGGCGCGGGGATGCGGAACTTGGGCGGCGGCTCGGCGATCCAGATCAGCAGACGCCCGCGAGCGCCTAAAGGGAACGGTCCCTGGCCGGCTTTGCTGCCGTTCGCTTGCGCGCGCGCCTGAGCTACGCCTTTTCTCACGATTCTCTGCACCACTTTGGCTGTGAGATTAAGGTGAGCAATGCACTCGGCAACCGACCACTTGGCGGGATGAGCGCGCCGTGTCAGCTGGTCGGGCAACATGCCGTTGAGCAGTTGTTCGGCGCGGCGGCGACAATCATTCACTTCCTGCGAGAGTCGAGCTGCATCCATTTGCATAGGAGCCCACCTGTCATCTTGATTTTCTGCACTCTGCGCCGCAGAGTGTTCACCATCCGGGCTCTTTCCGTCAACCCGGCGCAACCTGCCTGCACACTGCTTCCGCCTGCCAAATGTGGCGGCGCTCATGAGCAAGAATGAAAGTAAAAACCGCACACAAGCGCAAGCGCAGCCACCACGCGTACGGCGATTGTATTTTGATCTTCTCCTGATTGAGCCCTTCCGCGTGGCGGATCAGGCGCTCGAGTTCATCTTGCCGGGTAAGAAAACCTTCCAGCAGCTTGCTGGCATCGCCCACGGGAACCGGATGGGCCAGCCGCGGCACGGCTTTGAATTTCCTTTTCACCGGCGGCTCCATGGTCTTGACCATGAACCGGCCCATCATGCCAAAATTGAACGGGCCCTTGCCGATCAGGTTTTCTT
>JBGPLR010000256.1:0-5464 GCA_041486545.1 Terriglobia bacterium | reverse complement strand
CGGCCAGCCGTGCGGCGGCGTCAACATTATTATTACCGACCGCAGCGTGCTCGATGCTCCGGAGATGGGCATTGAGCTGGCGGCGGCGCTCAAAAAGCTCTTTCCCGACGACTGGAAGATGGAGCGGCTGATCAACATCGTAGCCAACCAGGACATTGTGGACGCCGTGGCCCGTGGCGACGACCCGCGCGCCATCGCCCAAAGCTGGCAGGATGAGTTGCAGAAGTTCCGGGAGCTGAGGGCGAAGTATCTCATCTATAGGTGAAGAGCTTGTCCGTGGTGAAAATGAGCTTGGAATATACTCTTCGCCATGGCTGACCTGCACATCGGCACTTCAGGATGGTCGTATCCCACGTGGAAACCGGCGTTTTTTCCGGACAAGCTTCCTTCCAAGCGGTTTCTGGAGTATTACGCGACGCAGCTGAACACGGTTGAATTGAACGCCACGTTTCGCCGCATGCCCACGGCCAGCGCCATCGCGGGATGGGTGAATGCCACCACGCCGGACTTCCGCTTCGCCGCCAAGGCCCACCAGTCCATCACACATATCAAACGGTTGAAAGGCGCGGAGGAGTCGCTGCGGTTCTTTCTAGGAAGCCTGGAGCCCATGCGCGAGTCGGGCAAGCTGGGGCCGATCCTGTTTCAAGTGCCGCCGAACCTGAAGGCCGATACCGGGTTGCTGGAAGCGTTTGTCCAACTGCTGCCGCAGGCGTACCAGTGCGCGTTTGAGTTTCGCCATGAGACGTGGTTTACCGACGCGGTGTACGATATCTTAAAGAAGAAGAATGTTGCGCTGTGCTGGGCGGAGAGCGAAAAGATCACCACGCCCAAAGAGCCCACCGCAAGTTTTCTCTACTACCGGCTGCGCCTGCCGAATTTCAGCAAAGCCCAAATGGACAAGTTGAGCGAAGAGTTCAAGACCCAGCGGCAGTCGCGGGAAGTTTATGCGTTCTTCAAACATGAAGACGAGCCGGAAGGCGCGCTGAACGCGGTGGTCGTGGCCCGCGCCAACGGGATCGAAGCCAAGCCGTTTGTGATGCCGGAGAAGAAAGTTGCAAAGAAGAAGACCGGTTAACCACAAAGAACACGAAGGATCACGAAGGGTTCGTCACATCATTTCTTCGTTCGCGCACGGGCTGCTTCGATAATTGCATTAATCTTGCTGGACGTAAGGGTGTTCGTGCCTTTGCGCTTTGACTCATCGCCAATGCTCTTAAGTACTTGTGGTTCAGACGCCGCGAGACGCGCGCCCATTCTGGCGTTGCGCATGCTTGCCACTGAGGCAGCCTTCTTGGCAGTGAGACCGTTGCTCCTCATACAATCGAAATTCCCTGTCTTTCTTTTATCATTTCTTCCCTGTCTTCGACACTGCTGTAACCACCATAGCTATTTACCATCAAGCTCCGGCAGAGCCATACTGATGTCGTGACCTCCGCCAGCCAGCGCGCCATTACGGGATTTCTCGACTATCTCAAAGTCGAGAAAGGGCTTGCCGCCCTTTCGGTGAGCGCGTATCAATCCGATCTCACGCAGTTCAGCGAGTTTCTCGCCGGGCGTCGTCGAGAATTGTTGCAGGCGCGAAGAGAAGATGTGCGGGCGTTTCTCGGGCAACTGTTTTCCAACGCCGTGAGTGACCGTTCGGTGGCGCGCAAGCTTTCCGCGCTGCGGCACTTCTACAAGTACCTTCTGCTCGACCGCCTGATCAAACATGATCCCACGCTGGACATTGATTCTCCCAAACAGTGGAAGGTTCTGCCCAAGTCGCTGGCGATGGGCGAAATTGACGCCATGGTGGCGTCGGCGTCCCGCGAAGCAGAAGGCCATTCCAAGCTGGCCTTTGCTTTGGCGCAGCGCGACGGAGCGATGCTGGAAATGCTCTACGCCGCGGGGCTGCGCGTTTCAGAAGTTGTCGGCGTGAAATTGGAAGACCTGAAGCTGGAACTGGGACACGTGCTGGTGCGCGGCAAAGGTGACAAAGAACGCCTGGTGCCGCTGGGGCGGGCGGCGCAGGACGCGATTCGTACATATATAGAAGATGGCCGCGAAGCGTTGCTGGGCGAAAGAGTTTCGCCGCTGCTGTTTGTGCGTCGCGGTGGAGGCAAGCTGACGCGGCAACGCGTATGGCAGATGGTGAGCGCGGCGTCGGCGCAGGGGCGCCACGCCAGTCCGCACATGCTGCGCCACAGTTGCGCCACGCACATGGTGGCCAACGGCGCTGACCTGCGTACCGTGCAGACAATTTTGGGACACGCCGACGTTTCGACTACGCAGGTATACACCCACGTGGCGCTGGACCGGTTGAAAACCGTGTATCGCGAATTTCATCCG
The DNA here is from genome assembly GCA_041486545.1 of Terriglobia bacterium. Taxonomy (GTDB): domain Bacteria; phylum Acidobacteriota; class Terriglobia; order Terriglobales; family Acidobacteriaceae; genus Angelobacter. Next base: position 3,136 of record JBGPLR010000256.1, on the reverse strand, counting down.
CGCGGCAAAGGGAAGAAGGCAGCGAGTGGGGGTCGGAGATGAAACAAACTCTTGCCGGCGCGAAATCAGCGAAGCGATCGACGACGAATTCTCAGCCAAATCCCACGGCGCAGCGCGAGAAGCAGATCAGCCCGGAGATCAAGAAGGGAATCAGCAAATTCCTCGAACATCTGCGCGCGGAGAAACACGCTTCGCCCCACACACTGCGCGCGTACGCCAACGAACTGCGGCGCTTCGGCGAGTATCTTGGCCCAGAGATTCGCTGGAAAGATATTGATCACGTATTCATTCGCGGGTTTCTCTCGCAGCTTCACACCCAGGGGCTGAGCAAAGTTTCCGTGGCGCGGGCGCTGGCGTCATTGCGCTCAATGTATAAGTGGCTGGCACGCGAAGGCGTGGTACAGCAGAACCCGGCCAAGCTGGTAGCTACACCCAAGCTGCCCAGGAAACTTCCGCGCGTACCTACCTTGGAAGAAATGAATGGTTTGCTGGATAGTTCCATGGCTGAGACCTCTACCTTCCCGGAGCGCGACCGCGCGATCTTTGAGCTGCTGTACGGCTGCGGTCTGCGCAACTCTGAGCTGGTGGGCATCGAACTGACCGACATAGAAGACTCCAACGGCGTGATCCTGGTGCGCGGAAAAGGGAAGAAGCAACGCTACGTCCCGTTGGAAGGCGCGGCCGAAGAAGCGCTGCAAGCGTACCGTCCGGAGCGGCAGAAGCTGCTGAACATCGCAAGCAAGAGCACGCGGAGGCTCTTCATCAATCAGCGCGGCGGCGCGCTGACCACGCGCAGCGTGGGGCGGATCGTCAAGCAGATTGCGGTAGCCAAAGGCTTGCCGCCGGACGTCCATCCACACACGCTGCGTCACGCTTTCGGCACGCACATGCTGACCGAAGGCGCGGACTTGCGGGCCATACAGGAGCTGCTGGGACACGAGCGGCTGTCCACCACGCAGAAGTACACGCAGCTATCGGTAAGCCATGTGATGGAAGTGTATGACCGCACGCATCCTCGTGCGAGCAACCCAGGGGCGACTATCCCCAGAGCGAAGTAGCTGTGGTATAGTCTTTCGCGCCATGGGCCTATTCGGCTTCTACAGATTCGGGATTATCTTCCAGGTCATTGCCATCATCCACTTCATCCGCCGCCGCCCGGACGGCTATTGGTTATGGATCATCCTGCTAGGTCCCAGCGGTATTGGCGCGCTGGCGTACATTGTGGTTGAGGTCCTCCCGGACCTGGGCCTGCTGCGGCAGGGATTTGTAATCTTCTCGCACCGCAAGCGGATCACCGCGCTGGAAATGATGGTGCTGGATAATCCGTCCGCCGGCAATTACGAAGAGCTGGCTGATCTTTACCTGGAGCAGAAGAAATACCAGCGGGCCAAAGAATGTTACGACCATGCTATTTCGTCGCGGACGGATTCGCCTGATCCTTTCTACCGCCGGGCGCTGTGCGAAATTGAGCTGGGCGATTTTGCCAGCGCGTCCACAGACCTGGAGCGGGTCATCGCCAAGGACCGCAATTACGATTACCAGCGGGCCGCCGGGCTCCTGGCCCACGCCTGGGCCAACAACGGACGCCAGGAACAAGCCTTAGCGTTGTTTGAGCAAGTCACCCAGACTTCAACGCTGTCGGAAACGCAGTACAACTATGCGCAGCTGCTGGCCGCGCAAGGGAAACTGGCGGAAGCCCGGCAGTGGGTGCAGAAGATCGCCAACAAGAAAGCCACCATGCCGGGGTACCTGAAGCGGCGCGAGCGCCCATGGTTTCGCCGGGCGGCGGCCTTGCTCAAACGGCTTCCCGCATAAGTTTTAACTTTCCGCTGCACAGTTGGGCCACGGGCTGCATCTAATCTTCCTGTCTTCCTGTTCAAGCCGTTCTTTAACCGGAGAAATTCGCAATGAAAATGTTCCGCCACGCGTTGCTTCTAGCGAGCTTGAGCTGTCTGGCTTTTGCACAAACCCAAAAATCGGCGCCACCCGCCGCCCATCCTGCTCCTCCGGCAACTAATCCAGCCAGGCCCAGCGCTGCGGAAGTGATGAAGCTGCTGGAACTGATGCGCGTCCAGGACGGCCTGGACATCACGGTCGGCGCCATGAAAGACCAGTTGAAATCCAGCGCGGAACAGGCTTTGCGGGAGAAGATCGCCAACCCCACACCGGAGCAGATCAAAGCGGTCCGCGTCATTGTGGACGAAGAATTCAAAAAGCTTTCACTCGACGGGCTGATTCACGCCATAGTGCCGGTGTACCAGCGCCACCTGACCCAGCAGGACGTAGCCGCGCTGATCGCTTTCTACTCTTCGCCTGCCGGACGCAAGATTGTGCGCGAGCAGCCGGCCATGTTGCGCGAAAGCATGCAGGCCACCCAGGCCGGCCAGCGGCAGAAGATGGAAGACGTGCTGTCGCGGATGGATGTGCGCATCCAGCAGTTGATCATGGACGAACAGAACAAAGGCGAGCCGGACAAGAAATAAGCGAACCGCCAAGCGGCTGACCCTTAAGGAGCAGACGGCGCCTTGGTCTGGGTGGCCGCACCCGCCTGCGTTTCGGCTGTCCGTTCTTTCGCAGATTGGAAGCCCCTCGCCACCTGATTCCCGCCGCCCGGCTATAATCTGCGGCGGAGGAATTTAATGTCGAAGTCGCGCAGACAATTTTTGACCCAGGCAACTCTTGGCGTGTTGGGAACCATGGTTGCGTCCCGTGGCGACGCACAGAAATCCGGGGAGCCGTCCCCTCAGACACCCCCCGCGCAGAAGGCCGTTGAACAGAAGCCTCCCGTCGTGCAGCCGAACGAACCCACGCCGGGAGCGCCTCCGGCGTTTGGCACAGCGCCGCCGGTGGGTCCGGAAGTATCGGCTTCCACTTTTGCCGACGCGGAGAAGCTGATGCAGGTGGATTTGACCGCCGCGGAGCGAAGCCAGGCAGCCGGCAGCTGGCGCAGCGCGATGGCGCCAGTGTATGAGCGACGCACCGGGCCGCACAAAGTGGCGATTGAACCGGCGGTCGCGCCGTATTCGCAATGGGACCCGATTTTGCCCGGCGAGAAAAGGCTTCCGCAACGCGACCAGTTCATTTGGAGCAAGGCTGATCCCGGGCCGCTGCCCAAGAACGACGCGGACATTGCGTT
>JBGPLR010000255.1:0-5498 GCA_041486545.1 Terriglobia bacterium | reverse complement strand
TCACCGTGACCGCGCCGTGCTTCATGTGCAGTGAAGCGTTGCCCTTGATCTGGTCCAGGCTAACGTCACCGCGGTCGGTGGAGATTTCCAGCGCGCCGTCGCGGTTGGAAACGGTAATGTCGCCGCGATGCGTGGAGAGCGAGAGCGCAGCGTTGCGCGGCAGTTGCAGGTCCAGGTCAAAACGTCCGCGCTCAAAGTTGGTGCTGGTGGTGTCCAAAATCCACAGGCTGCCTTGCTGCACAAAGCTGGGACGCGTGGATGTATTGAGACGGTCGGCGCCCTCCTGCGTATCGGTTCTCAGCGTCTTATGGACGACCAGGTGGGCCTGGGCGTCAGCGCTGGGCGTGACTTTGATGTTGCCCCGGCGCGCCAGCACCTTAAACTCTGTTCCGCCCGCGACGGGCTGGGCCAGAGTGTCAGTGAATTCGTAGGAATTTCCCAAGAGGCCGAAGAAATCATCAGGTTCGTCGCCAATGTTGAACTGCGAGTGCAGGCCGGGCCAGTCCACGCGCGACAGACTGGTGGCGCTGATGCCGAACAGAACAAAGAACACAACCAGCACGATGCTGCCGGCTCCCAAACGCGAGGGTTGCTCGCCTTTCTGCCGGGCCCAAACGTATTCCGCGAGCTTGATCACGCCCCAGGCAATTAGCACTACCGGCCAGTAGCGGACAAACCAAATCCAAAATCCACGGGCTGAGATTTTGCCCATGGTCGCCAGCATGAGGAGCACGCCCACGGCGATCAGGATCAGCGGTCCAACCATGGAGCGCGATCTCTGCGGCTGCGGTGGATATTGGGGTACTGGACTGAGAGTGCTCATGATTTCACCTGTGGGTCGTTCATATTTACGTCATTGGTTGGCGCCCCGGCCGAAGCCGGAGGCGGCGGAGCCGTTGCGCCGGTCCATTCCTGCGGAGCGTATCCCGGCGGCGGTACCAGCACCGCCTGGCTCACCAGAGGAATATGGCCTTCCGTGGAAGCGGTACGGCCCAGCAGCAGCATCGCCCCGACCACCAGCAGATAAACCGGCGAAAGCTGACCAAAGCTAAACCGGGTGGAATAGCTCAGCAGGCCCAGCACACCGGTGGTGATGAGCAAAGCCGCTCCCATGAGCCCTTGCAGGCGGCACCGGTTGCACGAACAACGTTTGTTATAAGCGTATGGCGGCATGGACATTCATCCCCTTTGCACCGTGCGCTTGTAGGCGATCCACAGGCCCAGGGCGATCAAGAACACCGGCAGGATGCGGTGCATTTCAACGTAAAAAACGGTCTTGAACAGGAAGATCGCTCCCAGGGCGATCAGGATGATCGCTCCCGTCGGCGCTCCGGCCAGCGGATCAGAATGCGGCTGAGGCGTACCCGGGATTGCGCTGGTTGCGGCTGCGGCCGTTGCTCCTGGCTGCGGCTGCGGTTGCGATTCCTGCAGGCCAAACATCTTGTCAATCCCCAGCGGGTCCGGCGACGGCAAGCCTAATTGTTTGGCCTGCGCCGTCTTGAACGCTTCAAACACCATGTAAAAGACAAACGCGGGAATCATCAGGCCGAACAGCGGCCCGGAGATCTCGTTGGCTCCCTCAATCAGGAAGAAAAAAATCAATACGTGGATCAAAGCTTTCATGAACTGCCCGTTGTACATGGCGCCCACGCCGGGAATGAATCCCAGAAATGCCGCGATGCCGGGATTAGGCGCGCCGGGCACGGCCGGCACAACCACAGGCTGCAGTGGCGGCGGCGGGGTCTGCAAACGAACGGCGATGCAGGGTTCACAATAGATGGCTCCCATCACATCGCGCTTACAGTTTTCACACAGCGCCTTCCCGCAAGTTCGGCAGAAAGCAGCTGCCGGGGTATCAGTGTGTACGGCGCAGTTCATAGTGAGGCTCCTTCAGGGTTTCTGGTTGTAGATTTGGCCATCAGGCTGCCACTGGGCGTCCTGGCGAGTCCGGTTTGGGCTAGCTGGGGCGTGCTGTCACGCTCCTGGCTGTAGGTGTCATGGGGCTGCGGTTGCCCGCTGGTATCAGGCAGCGTATTGCGGTTTTGCTGCTCCTGCTTGTTGTTGTCGTCGTCGTCTTTCTTGCCTTCGCCGCTGGGCGCCACCGCTTTCTTGAGCCCCTGTACGCGGGATTCAACTTCATAGACCAGCCGCATGTTGTCGTAATAGCGCGCGACCTTGGCTTCCACCTGGGTGTACTGCAAGACCACGGATTTGCGCAGCGCGCTGGGATGCCAGTCAATGCCGGCGACATCGCTCACGCGCACACCGGCCAGGCTCAGCGTCACGCTCAGCGAGAAGAACGCCATCACAAAGGAAGTGGCAAAGCGCGAACGCATGAGCATGGGCGCGTAGCTCAGCGAACGGCGGATGCTGACCAGCCACCCGGTTTTTTCGCGAGGGGCATCCGTGGCGCCGAGTACCACCGTCTCCTGGCCTTCCAGGCTGGTGGCCGCCAATATGTTGTGGACCAGGTTCTTGGGCGGTTCCATTTCCTGCATGGAACGCAACAGCATCATGCCGGCCCGGGTCTCAGCGTGCAACGGACCGCACTGCGGGCAACTCCGGCTGTGAGCGTCAAAGGCTTGCCGGACGCCGGCCGGGAGAGTGCCGCCTTCGCCTTCGCCGTGGCTGACGCTATCTAGAACGTCGGCCAGGAGCGCCTCGAACTGGCTGCACTGAAGCTCGTCTTGGAAATTCTTGGTCATTGGCTTGCCTGCCTCTTATTACGAGAAAGTAATCGCGCTAGTTCCATTCTTCCCCGGTTGATGCGCGATTTTACAGTGCCTTCCGGCACCTTGAGCACCTGGGCAATGTCTTTGTAATCCATATCTTGCAGGTCGCGGAGGATCACCGCTTCCCGCAGGTCAGGGGACAGCCGACCAAGGGCCAACTGGACCATTCTTTGCGTCTCTTTGCTGGCCAGGCGGTCGTCCGGGGCGGGACCGCGGTCGGGAATGCGGTTGAGCATGGTGGGCGAATCTTCTTCTTCGGTGATGCCGGCATCGAGCGAGTCGGTGATGCGGTCCTGCTTACTGCGCCGGAAGTGGTCCACCAGAAGGTTGCGCGCCAGCGTCGTCAGCCAGGTGCTAAATGCCCCTTTTTCAACATCATAGCTTCCCAGCGTGCGGTACACGCGGATGAAAACATCTTGCGTCAGGTCCTCGGCGTCATGAGGAGAGCTGGTAAAGCGGTAACACAGGTTGTAAATCCGGCGGTTCTGCAGGCGTACGATCTCCTCCCAGGCGGCGGAATCGCCGGCCAGACAACGGCGGACAAGTGCCCCTGTTTGTTGATCTTCCAAGCAGTCTCTCCGAATACCTGCGTTGACGAGTATAGCTTGCGCTGACAGTGTATCCGCCCCCAATGGCTTTCCGCCGTATCAGTTCTTGTTCCCGTTCTAGCTGATACGCAGAGTCTGAGTCCGGTGTTCCCGGTTCACCCGATGAACCGATCACCGGATCACCCGATGCCGCGCTCCCGCGCGGCCCCCTCCCCTCCCTATTCATCCCAAGATCTAAAGGGTTTACGCGACTCGTCCCAATTTGGCGTGGGTTTGAGGTTCTCCGATCACCCGATCTTCTTCACTCCCTGCCGCCCTCCCTTCAACTAGGATTCCAAAGGCTTTGTTCGATTCATCCCAATGGCATCCCCCGGCTGCTCGCTGAGTCGGGCACGACCCAGGCCTTGGCCGCACGCAGAACTCCACATTCGAGAGCCGATTCTGATAAAATCCGTTCATTATACCGTAATTTATTCGCTATAGCCAGCAGGAATTAGTACATGGCTTGCATTTGTTTAGCGCCGTAGGCGCGGCCAGAAGATAGCCCACCCTGAGGCGAGCGCCGCGAAGCCGGAAGGGTGGGTGGGCGTCAAGACGGGGTCAAGCGCCGTAGTGCGACACAGGAAAACGTCCTGCCCCTATCCGTAGGCGCGGGAGCGCGTGACTCAACAATCCCGAGCAACTTCATTGAACTTGAACCCGCTGGTGCGATACCGTGGGAACGCTTGAGTCCCGAACCGCCCGATCATCGATTTGTCCCGCGCCGTGCCTTCCCCAAGACACCGCCCGAGCCCATTACGCAAGAGGCATTCGACTTTAAGGATAGGCATTTGCGGCGGCTTGTGCGATTGCATCCCGGCGATCAGGCCGAACCCGGCGACCTGTGGGACTACTCACAGGACTTGCTCTACACCGAGATTCAGGGACCTTTGCTCGCATATTTGCTCCCTTTCTGTCTGGAAGCTTGGGGCCAGGATGTGCGCGGCGCGCAACAGGGTTATGGTGGCTTCGTGGAGCATTTCTATTCCGTCCTGGCCAATCGTCACATTTTTGATGAATGCCTGAAACCCGCGCAGACAGCCGCTGCCGCTGAGTTCATGCGGCAGACCATCCTCGATGAGATTGACGACCAGCGCGGGCTCGCATACCAGGGCAACAATGCACGTCCTTACACCTGGATCTCAGCATTCACAACGTACGGTGTCCTGTTGCCTGACCTTGGACTGCTTTGGCGCGAATGGTGGTTGCTTACCACCGTCGGGCGCGCCATTGCTGCGGTCCAGTACCTCTCTTGTTTGATGTATCCGGAGAGCGAGAATCCAATCTTCGCACCATGGACATGCGACGGCGGAGGCGGCCCGCCTTGTTTATGGGAATTTGCGGGGTATCTATATTCGCACCGTTGGCTGGATCCAAACATTGATTTTATGAAGACAATTCTCAATGTCGATCAGGTGAGCGAAGTGCTCTCCCGAGCCGCAGAGCGCCTGGCTGGCCAACCTGAGCATGCTCGGGCTTCGCAGGTCTGCGCGGACTTTCCGTCCCGAAGAGCCACAGTTGAGTCTCGCTGTGCTGAATTGCCCCGATTCTTGGCTACTACCCAGCAAGGGACGACTCTGTTCGAATGGTCAACTTGAACTTGACGCGCGGATGGGGATTCGATCAACCGGTCTTCGCAGCCTGCACTTTTTCCTCCTCCGCCACCGCCATCTCCATAGCCGCCAGGGCGTGGATCTGGGTGGTGTCGAACACCGGGACCGCCACGTCCGCCTGCTGGATGAGCAAACCGATCTCCGTGCATCCCAGGATGATGCCTTCCGCGCCGCGCCCGATCAGCCCGCGGATCATCTCCAGGTACTCGGCCTTGGACTCTGGCAGAATCTTTCCGTGCACCAGCTCTTCAAAGATGATGCGGTTGGCCGATGCGCGCTGCACGGCGTCGGGCACCAGGACTTCGAGATTGAAGCGCTCCAGGCGCGAAGAGATGAAGTCCTGCTCCATGGTGAACCGGGTCCCCAGCAGGCCGACTTTCTTCAGTTTGCGCGCGACGATGGCGTCACCGCAGGCGTCGGCAATGTGCAGAAAGGGCAGGCGCGTGCTGCGCTCAATTTCGCCGGCCACTTTGTGCAGGGTGTTGGTGCAGAGCAAGAGCAGGTCAGCGCCGCCGGCTTCCAGGCGACGGGCCGCGTCCACCAGGATGCGCGCCGCGTCCGCCCAG
>JBGPLR010000254.1:0-5539 GCA_041486545.1 Terriglobia bacterium | reverse complement strand
TCAATCGCCAGATTGTGCGCGATGGCAAACAGCCATCCTTCAAAACTCCGCCGCGGATCGTAGCTGGGCGCGCGTTCCATCACCCGCAGCCAGGTTTGCTGGAAGAGGTCTTCCGCCGTGCTGGGCTGGCGGACCATGCGCAGCATGTAGCGGTATAGCCGATGCTGGTAGCGCTGCATCAACGTGGCAATGGCCTCCACGTCGCCGCTGCGCAGCCGTACTGCCTCGCTCTCCACGCCCAGCACCGTTCCCAGCATTGTCTCCACCAGCGGGCTCATCATATATGTGCCTGTCCCGTATACGGGGAACCCCTGGAAAAGGATTCACCGTTTGCAGGCGATTGGCCAGGAAGGAGTTACGGCAGGGAGAGTCGCCGCTAAGGGCTCGGCGGCCGAAGGCAACGTCCGATGGAATGCAAGACCAGGGCTGGCCCACTCCCCCGGGGATGGAGCGCTTCCGGTCACACATATCGCGTGATTGGGGTCACTCCTTTGTCGCCTACCTGGGATTAACATATAGCCGAGGTGAATTATGGCTGCACCCAACCTGATCGCGCCAACTTCCCCTAAGCTGAAGAACATTCTGTTCGCCACCGATTTTTCCGAGGCTTCCTTGACCGCTCTGCCCTATGCCAGCGGAGTTGCCCGTGCCTTTGCGGCGACTCTGCATCTGTGCCATATCGAGCCGGCCGCGCCTTTTTCTTCCGGAGTGTCGGACCCGCGTCTGTATGAAGCGGCAGGCAAGAACGCTACGGCGCAACTGGTGGCCCTGCGCGATCTGCCGGTGCTCAAGGGGATGAAGCCTTCGCTGGTCCTGGGGGAAGGCGACCTCAAGGATGAATTGCTGAAGATTGTCGCCAACAATCACTTTGATCTGCTGGTGGCCGGCACGCGCGGACGCACCGGCCTGCGCAAGATGTTGCTCGGCTCCGTGCTGGAAGAGATCTGCCGCGTGGCGACTTGCCCCATCCTGACCGTTGGTCCGGGAATCACCTTTGACGCCCAAGCGCCGTTCAAGAGCATCCTCTATCCCACCAACCTGTCTGAACTCAGCAAGAAAGCTCTGCCGTACATAACTCTGTTGGCCAGGCAGTACGGATCGCGCGTCACCGTGCTGCACGTTGTCCCGGAAGGTGAAGCTGGCATGGCAGACGAAAAGTCATTCCGCGAAACAGTCGCCAAGAAGATGAGCAACACGTTTGGCCCGGCGCTGGCGGAATTTCAGCCGGAGTTTGAGGTTGCGTTTGGAAACACGGCGGAGACCGTGCTGCGCGTCGCCGAAGAAAAAAAGGTCAGCCTGGTGGCTCTGGGCATCAGGAACGCGTTCCGGCCCGGAGTCTTGCGCGCGCGCACCGCGTACCGCATCATGGCCGGAGCAAGCTGTCCGGTGCTGACCGTGCCGTAAGAAACTCGGCGGCCTGCTTGGCCTTTGGCGCCTTGCGAGTTGAAAGTTTCTGTAAGAGAAAGACTACGCGGGCAGCGGGCTGCGGAGGTTCGTTCTGCAGCGGGCTGCGTTGTTGGCCAGGCGATTGGCTTCGCGGTTATTTTCCCGGGGAATGTACGCGATGCCGAAATTCATCGAGCGAGCCAGCTTGCGGCACATCCAGTTCAGGGAGTAGAGGCGCGGGCTGCGGCAGGCGTACTCGCCGGTCATCTGCTTCACCACCAGTTCGGAGTCGGAATAAACGTGCAGCGCCGTGGCTTTCAATTCCACCGCAAACTGCAGGGCCTCAAGCAGCGCCGCGTATTCGGCTACGTTGTTGTCCTGGTGCCCGATCCATTTGGCAATGCGGACCAGTTCGCCATCCGGCTTTTCGATCACCACGCCAATGCCCGATGGCCCCGGACTGCCGTGCGAACCGCCGTCAACGTACGCGATGAGATCCGGCATTTCCCTCCCGATGGATGCAATCCCTCAAAGCAACAATGAGGCAAGCGGCGCTGGCCGTCAAGAGATTCGTTGGATACCGCCCGGCCACCGACTTTTGATTCTGGGAAATTTGTGGAAACTGTTGTGGATATCGCGGGTGAAATTCCGTGCGCATATTTCTCATCCGCATTTTTTGCGGCTTGCACATTCACCACGTGACGTCAAAAAAAATCGTCGTTTGCACAACTCTTGTGTATTGACAACGCGCGTCCTTAATGTAGGATGGCCCACGTCGACGGTCGAAAGGTTCAGTTGAAATAAACAGCTTCTGGACCGAAGTAGACTGGGTGATTGGTTCGGTAAAGCAATTTGCCGGACGCTCCGACCCGAAAAATCCGGCAGTCTCTGCGAGGGGAAAGCCGGGGTTGGGGGCTGCGAAAGCAGTATTCACATCAAGGGCTGTGACGGTACATGCATCCACGTTGTTGGCTCCCTCGCAGGAGTTGGCAGCTAGAGCATAACCAATGTCACAGCCTTTACCTTTTTGCCTGTGGCTTCGCTCCGAACCGCTATCGACCCTCGTGTGGCACGCCGCCCTCGGCTGTGCAGACTTTCACCAGACAGAGCGCTTCCCTGGATGGATTTCCAATGAAATCGACCCACTGCCGTTTTGTTTGCGTTTTTCCCCATCAAGTTCTCTGCGCTAAAATCCACCTCGGAGACACCGCCATGGCAGAGAGCAATCAGGCGCGGGTCCGCTTTGAACACAGCGAACCCATCTTGCGCGTGGAAAACATGAAGGCCAGCCTCAAGTTTTACGTTGACCTTCTGGGCTTCAGGAACGCCAGTTGGGGCTCTGACGATTTCACCTGCATCTCGCGCGATGGGGCCGTCATCTACCTGTGCCGGGGCGATCAGGGACGCGGCGCAGCGTGGGTCTGGGTCGGTGTGGAAGACGCCCAACAACTTTATGAAGAATGTAAGGCCCTGGGCATCGCCGTCCGCATGCCGCCCAAGAACCACTCGTGGGCCCTGGAGATGCAGCTTGAAGATCCGGATGGCAACGTGCTTCGCCTGGGATCAGAGCCGAAAAGTGATCAGCCTTCCGCGACTTAGTTGAAGTGCGATGTATCAGTGATATTTCAATTCTCTTGACCAGCGGACAAGATTCTGCCTGGCGCTGGATAATACGCTCCCAGCTCTCGGGGACCGTGTGGCACCGGCACTCTTGCCGGTGCTGGTGTAAATTCTCGAGAAACAAAGTCGTCGGGGAGTCGCAAGTGCCCTACCTGGAAGGGTTTGCACGAGACACATCCCTGCGCTCACTCCGATCTCCCGAATCGCGTTAGACTAATTCGCCCTCATGGACCTCTCTTTCTCTCTCGCCATTCCAGCCGACGCGCCCGAGCTGGCCGCGCTGCACAACGCCGTGGCTGACGATCTTACCCGCCGTTACGGCCACGGACCCTGGTCGGCCCACGTCACGGAAAGGGGCGTGCTGTTCGGCATGCGGCACGCGCAAGTGGTGATCGCGAGAAAAGGGAAGACCGTTGTTGGAACGCTCAACTTGCCCAGGAAAAAGCCCTGGGCGATTGATACTTCTTATTTCACGCCGGTAAAGAAGGCGCTTTACCTCACCAGCATGGCCGTGGTTCCTGAGATGCAGCGGCAGGGAATTGGCCGGCTGCTGCTGGCGGAGGCGGTGCGACGGGCGCGGGCCTTTCCCGCCGGCGCTATCCGGCTCGACGCCTTTGATGCCGACGCCGGCGCGGGAGCGTTCTACGCCAAATACGGCTTCCGCGAAGTCGGCCGCGTCACTTACCGCAAAGCGCCGCTCATTTACTTTGAGTTGGCGTTGTGATGGGGGCTTGAGCTGATGTTGTGACGGGGTACGAACACCGAGTGAGTTTCCCGGCCGTAGTTTACCTTTTGACGGTTCGGGCTTTAGCCTCTGTAAGTATCAGGGCATGGCTTCAGCCGTGCCGTAAGGACGGCTAAACAACTGGGCTTCAGCCCCTCCTCACTGCCGAGCGCAGCATTGCTATTTCCCGCGCGATCAAGTAACTTTTTTCCGCTAAAAGATTCTAGTTCCTAACGAGGTGTGCATGTTCTGCTTCAAATGCGGTTTCAACATGCCGGATACCGCCACGGTGTGCCCGCAGTGCAGCACGCCTGTACAGAGTGCGCCGCAGCCGCCGGCCCCTTCCGCGGCTCCATCAGGCCAGCCGGCATCACCCTGGCTCAATGTACCGGCGATGCAGACCATGCCCAACCAGGCTTTACGTCCAGGCATGGAGCCTCCCACCGACGGCAAAGCTACCGCCAGTCTGGTGCTGGGGATTCTGTCCGTTACCTGTCTGGGGCTGCTGGCCGGGATTCCTGCCATTGTCCTTGGGCACATTTCCCGCAAGAACATCCAGCAGAGCATGGGGCGTCTTAAAGGTGACGGCATGGCCACGGCCGGCCTGGTCATGGGTTACATCAGCGTAGCTTTGATTCCGGTGGTCCTCATCATCGCCGCCATTGCTATCCCCAGCCTGCTGCGCTCCCGGATGGCGGCGAATGACTCCGCCGCCGCGAGCACCCTACGCACCATCAACACCGGCCAGGTCGCGTATTTGACTTCCTACCCAACCGCCGGGTACGCCCGCGATTTGGCGAGCATGGGCCCAGGCTCCGGCGATTGCACGCGTACCAACTATCCTTCTGAGCAGCACGCCTGCCTGGTTGACGGCGTGTTGGGGGCTGAATCTTGCACCGATACCAACTGGTGCACAAAGTATGGATTCAAGTTCGCCGTGGTGGGTATTTGCTCGTCCAACCTTCCTTGCTCCGGCTATGTCGTGACCGCTACCCCAGTGCAGTTTGGTACGTCAGGGACAAGAAGCTTCTGTTCCGTCTCGGACGGGGTCATAAGATACAAGGACCACGAAGTTGCGATTCCTCTGACGACCGAGGAAGATTGCGCCGCGTGGCCGGCGACTATTTAACCCGGAGATCCTATAGGAATAGACAGAACCATTAGGAATAGACAGAACTATCATGTGATAGTTCTTAGCTTAATTCCCAGTCGTCCTGATTCCTGACCTGTAGCTGGTCATTCTATAGTCATGCTACATAGCTCCAGCAAGCCAGTTTGTCGGGATTGTACGCGAAACGAAACGGCCGGCCGGGTTCGCCACTCGTCCGGCCAGCTTTCATTCTGTCTTCGCCGCACTTGCCGTCGGACCGATTCTCTCTGCCTCCCCCTGCGAAGGCATGACAGCCTCTTTCCAAAGGCTAGGCGCCAATGGCCAAGAGCTAATAGCCAATAGCTAATGGCTAACTGCTAATTGCCATTTGCCATTTCCTTACTTCACTCCCAGCAATTCCACGTCAAAGATCAGGGTAGCGTTGGGCGGGATAACGTTGCCCGTTCCCCTGGAGCCGTAGCCTGCCGCCGGTGGAATCTTCAACTGGCGTTTGCCGCCGATTCGCATCCCGGCCACGCCTTCGTCCCATCCCTTAATCACGCGGCCTGCACCCAGCGGAAATTCAAAAGGCTCGTTGCGGTCCACAGAGCTGTCAAACTTCTTGCCGTCTGTGAGCCAGCCGGTGTAATGGACGCTCACGGTCTTGCCGGACACGGCAACCGCGCCCGTCCCCAGCTTGATGTCCCAGTATTCAACCC
>JBGPLR010000253.1:0-5541 GCA_041486545.1 Terriglobia bacterium | reverse complement strand
TCAGCAAGCGGAACTGCGGTCGCAAGAGTCGGCGCTGGAGCCGGCACGGCGCGACGGATGACACCGTCAGGCATCGAGCAGTAGTCCGTGTTGCCGGTGCTGCCCGGCGTGATGGCCCCAGCCGAGGCCACATAGTCACCCGCCGGGGTGCCAGCGGCCGGAGCTGTACCGGTGAGGAAATAGTTATAGCCGGATTTGGGGCAACCAGTGGTTAAAGCGCAACCCACCAGGGCGTCAACCAAACAGGCGTGAGTCAATAGGGCATCCGCTGCAGTGCAGGCAGTGCCACCCGGCCCAAGGGCCGCCAGGGTTTGCGCATAGCCGGTGCTGGGATACGCGGTCAGGTAGGCAACTTCAGATGTATTGATGGTGCGGACCGTGCTGGCCGCAGATGAATCATTGGCGGCCATACGGGACCGCAGCAAGCTGGGAATTGCAATTGCGGCGATGATCAAAATGATCGCTACCACAATCAGAAGTTCGATCAACGAAAAACCTTTTTGTTGTTTGCGCATGGATAAAATCTCCCTCTTTGGAATCCTCGGAATCCTCTAAACTCTGAGTACTGAACGCACCTAACTGAACTTGAGTGAACTCAATATTCCTTTACAATGTGCAATCCGAGTACCTTTCACATTTTGCCATGTGCCAAGATTCACCTAAATCTATCTAAATGATTGATTTAAAATGTAGATACCGAATCAGCGGTATTGGAGAACGTTGCGGGGTGACGCTTCCTGATTAGCCCCCAAACTGACATAAATTGTCAATCTGGGTACAGGAAGTGACAAGCGGGAAAAGCCCGACCAAACCCACGCGAGTGTCCGCGCATGACCTAGGAGAAGGCACATGCTCCTCCCCCTTTCGGTTTGCCCCTTCGTGCGGGTTCAGGGCTGAACGGGCCGCGGAGATTGCCGTGCTAAAAGGGAATGTCTTCGTCGGTGATTTCCGCCGAGTGGGCAACCTCATCGGTGTGTTGTGTCCGCTGGTCCATGGAACTTGCCCCGCTGCTGGAAGCTCCGCCACCCGAATGAGCAGCCCCGCCGCTGCGCGAGAACTTTCCTTCGCCGCCTCCGCCACCTTCGGCGTCACCGCGTCCGCTGAGCAGAACTAACTCCTGGGCCACAATCTCAGTACGGTACTTCTTCTCGCCGCTCTGTTTGTCTTCCCAACTGGAGGTTTGCAGCTTGCCTTCCAGATAGACTTTGGAGCCTTTCTTTACGTACTCGCCCACAATCTCCGCCAGGCGCTGCCAGGCCACAATATTGTGCCATTCCGTGCGCTCCTGCCACTCGCCGCTCTTGTCTTTGAACTTTTCGTTGGTGGCGATGCTGAACTTGGCAACCGGGACACCGTTGGGCGTGTATTTGACTTCAGGATCTTTACCCAGGTTCCCGACGAGGATCACTTTGTTTACGCTGCGTGCCATGATATTCCGTTCCCTTCAAGAATTTTCCGTCAATATATCAGTCCGCGAAGATTTGTCAAAAGTCCCGGAGCCAGCCGGGCCGCCTCGCGCATCGCGGAAGTGCGTGGTGGCGGCGTCTCAGCACCTCGGCACACCTGTTTTTTAACCATGCGCGCCGTAAATGCGGTACAGCATTATATAGACCACCACGCCGGTTACCGACACGTAAAGCCAGATGGGATACGTCCAGCGGGCGATTCTGCGATGGCGGTCAAACTTTTCGCGCAGCGCAAAGGTAAGCGTCGTCAGCACCAGCGGCGGGACAGCGGCCGCCAGCACTGTATGCGAAATCAGAATCGTGAAGTAAACCGCGCGCACCCAGCCTTGTCCGGGAAAACGTACGGAACCGACGTGGGCGTGGTAGTAGAGATAGCAAACCAGGAAAACGCCCGACGTGACGACCGCGGCAATCATGCACGCGCGATGGCGGTTGACTTGTTTGCGGGCAATGAAGGCCCGCCCGGTGAGAATCAGCACGGCGCTGGCGCCGTTGAGCGTGGCGTTGAGGGCGGGGAAAATGGTTAAGTCGGCCATCTTTAAGTCAGGGATCAGGCCGCGGGAACCGTGCTGCGGCGGTTGGCGATCACGAACCCGGCGGCGAATACAGCCACGGCGAACGCGGCCAGCACCGCGATGGATCCCCAAAGAGGCAGCGTAGTCACGGGCGCAGTCGCCGGGAACATGGTCAGCAGGAGCGCGTCCATGCCATATTTCAGCGGGTTGACGAGCATCAGCATTTTAATCCAGCCGGTGGCGCCACTCATGGGGAACAGGGCCCCGGATAGCAGCCAAAGAGGGATCAGGAACAGATTGATGATGGCATGAAAGCCCTGGGATGATTCCATCCGCCAGGCAATGGCAAAACCCAGCGCGGTCAGCGCGAACGAAACCAAGAACGTGACCAGCACAGTAATCAGGACTTGCTCCAGTCCCAGGCGAATGCCGATGAACGGCGCAACCACCAGAAACAGCAATCCTTGAATGGCGGAGAGTGTGGTGCCGCCCAGCACTTTCCCCAGCACGATCCCCGAGCGATGCACCGGGGCCACCATCACGGAGAGCAGAAAGCCCTCATTGCGGTCTTCAATCACTGACATCATGGTGAAGATGGAAGTGAAGAGCACAATCATCATCAGCGCGCCGGGAAAGAAATAGAGCAAGTAGTTGCCGGTGCCGATGGCGCCCGATTGCAAGGACTTTCCAAAGCCCGCGCCAATGACCACCCAGAAAATAAGCGGCGAAGCAATCACGCCCACCACGCGCGCCAGCTGCCGGTAGAAGCGCACCACTTCACGCCACCACAAAGTGAACGCCGGCAAGAACGGGTTCACGCGGGGCGTGACCACTGCGGCCGGGGTAATGGCTGCCTGGGCCATTTAGTGTTTCTCCTGTTGCTGCGCAGCTTGTTGCGCATCTTCCGTCCAGAAGCGGTGGCCGGTGCGGGCAATGAATACGTCTTCCAAGGTCGGCTTGCTCATCGAGATGGACTGCACTTCACCGGGGAAGGCCTCGACCAGGTCAGGGACAAAGCGGTGGCCTTCTTTTCGCTCCATGCGGACTTTGTTCTCCAGCACGGTGGCGGCGACCTGGAATTTTTGCTTGATACGCGCCGCCAGGGACGCCGGGTCGCTGGTTTCCAGCACGATCACGTCGCCGCCAATCTCGCTGCGCAATGCCAGCGGCGTTCCCAAGGCAACCACTTGGCCTTCGCTCAGGATGGCCAGCCGGTCGCAACGTTCGGCTTCTTCCATAAGATGCGTGGTCACAATGACGGAGACGCGCTCTTGCGTGCGCAATTCATGCAGGTATTGCCACAAGTCGCGGCGTGCGCCGGGATCGAGCCCGGTTGTGGGTTCGTCCAGCAACAGGACGCTGGGATGATGCATGAGTCCTTTGGCCAGTTCCACGCGCCGTCGCATACACCGGAGAATGTTTCCACGCGATCGCCGGCGCGGTCCGCCAGTCCCACGCGGGCCAGCATTTCCTTTATGCGCGACTTCAATTCTGCCCCGTGCAGCCCATAAAGATGGCCCTGATGCCATAGATTTTCTGCCGCGCTCAACTTGATGTCCACGCTCTGCGACTGAAAGACCACTCCAATGCGGCGGCGCACTTCGTCAGGTTGCGTGGCGGCGTCACAGCCGCCGACCAGGGCGCGTCCGCTCGTGGGCAGCATCAGCGTGGACAGTATCCGGAACAGCGTGGTCTTGCCGCTGCCGTTTGGACCGAGAAGCGCAAAAATCTCCCCCGCTCGGACATCAAAAGAAACTCCATTCAAAGCCACGCGCTCGCCGTAACTGTGGCGCAGGGTTTCCACTTGGATCACAGCGGAACCATCGCGGCCAGAAGCGGTTGCAGGCACGTTGTCCAAGACAGTGGCCATCAGGAGCGCACCACGTTGAGCATCATCAGCGCAAACAGGAGCGGAAGATAGATGATGGACGCCTGCAGCAGTTGCCGCGCCAGGCGCTGTGATTCGGGCGACGTGGTGGGCAGGTTGGTCCGCGCCAGCCGCAGAACAAACCATAAGAAACCCAGCCCCAGCAGCAACGCGCCGGTCAGATAGACCCTGCCGGACATGCGGAACAGCACCGGCATCAAGCTCACCGGGATCAGCGCCGAACCGTAAGAAATCATCTGCCGGACCACGCTGCGTCCGGCTTTGTCCACCACGGGAAGCATTTTGATTCCCGCGGCGGCGTAGTCGTCGCGATACATCCAGGCGATGGCCTGGAAGTGGGGAAACTGCCACAGAAAGACAATCAGAAACAGGAAGACCGCTTCGGGGTCCACGCGGCCGCGGACCGCGGTCCAGCCCAGAAGCGGCGGCATGGCTCCGGGAAACGCGCCGACAAAGGTGGAAATCGGCGAAACGGTTTTCAGCGGCGTATAGAAAACCAGATACGCAACCGCTGTAGAAAGAGTCAGTACTCCGGTCAGCACGTTGGTGGTGACGGCCAGGGAGATTGATCCGATCAACACGGCGGCGACGCCGGCAATCCATCCGGTGGCGGCATCCATGCGGCCGGCCGGCAGCGGGCGGTCCTTGGTGCGCTTCATCAGCGCGTCCAGGCGGCGCTCCAGCACTTCATTCAGGGCTGCGGCTCCGGCGGAAGTCAAACCAATTCCCCAGAGTGCATTCAGCAGGTTCCAGCTAAGCCAGGGCTCGCTACTTTTGGCCGCACCCATGTAGTAGCCGGCCCATGCGGTCATCACCAGCAAGGAAGTCACGCGAACCTTGAAGAGCTGGGCGTAGTCGCCGAGCAGCGAATGTTTCTTGCTGGCGGCCGGCGCCAAACTCACAGCGGCCACCGATTCCTGTTCCACCAGTTGTTGCGCGGTGCTCATGCGTTGGCCACCTTCCTGCCGCTGTCTAAGGGAAGCAACTGCGCGGAGTCGCCGGTATGGCGGTACGTCTGTATGGTCAGCACAAAGGCAAACGCCAGGATCAGCGCACCCACTCCCAGATGGGCCACCGTGATCCCCACCAGGGCCAGCGTGGGCTGTGCTTCATCCACGCCCAACACCACGCGGACCACGTATGCGCTGATGCCCAGCATCATCTGCACGATCATGAGCAACAGCAGAGAGAGCGCTGGGCGTTTCAGTTGCGCGATATTCTGATGTTTGCTTAACACCTGCAGGCTCAAGTAGACAATCAGGCCGGCGACCAGCAGCGAATTCAAAATGTGCGGGTAAAGAAACATGTGAACAATCTTTTTTGCCGGCCACTGGCCGGAGCCCACCGGGCCCCACTTGGTCCACACATGGCGGAACGCCGCGCCCAGAATCAATTGCAGGTAAAGGAAGCCAATCAGCATCCAACTGTGGCGGACGAGCGGCGCCGCATCGCTTTTGGAGATGCTTGCCGCTGGTTCTTCCAGCCAGCCCCGGCCGGTAAAGACGGCAATGGCCGCCAGCACGCAAAACATCGTCTGGCCGACAATGCCGTGGGCGGTGGAGATTGCAGGAGGAAGGAAATTCAGCACGGTCAGGCCGCCCAGCACGCCCTGAAACACCACGCCCAAGACGGCGCCCACGGTCAGCGCGCGCATCCAGCGGCGCTGGTCCAC
>JBGPLR010000252.1:0-5587 GCA_041486545.1 Terriglobia bacterium | reverse complement strand
CGGTCCGATGCCGCAGACGCGCGAGCATGTGCTTTTGGCCCGCCAGGTGGGCGTGCCCTGCATCGTGGTGGCGTTGAACAAGTGCGATGCGGTGGATGATCCGGAGCTGTTGGACCTGGTGGAGCTGGAAGTGCGCGAGCTGTTGAAGAGCTACAAGTTTCCCGGCGACGATGTTCCGGTGGTGCGGCTTTCCGCGCTAGGCGGACTGAACGGCGAAGAGAAGTGGGAAAAGAAAATCGACGAGCTGATGGAAGCGGTGGACAAGTACGTGCCGCTGCCGGCGCGCGATATCGACAAGCCGTTCCTGATGCCGATTGAAGACATCTTCTCCATCCAGGGACGCGGCACGGTGGTCACCGGGCGCATCGAGCGTGGCAAGGTGAAAGTGGGCGAGGAAGTTGAAATCGTCGGCTTCCGCGACACGCGCAAGACCGTAGTTACGGGCGTGGAAATGTTCAAGAAGCAGCTGGACGAAGGCATGGCGGGCGACAACGCCGGCCTGCTGCTGCGCGGCATCGGCAAAGACGATGTGGAGCGCGGCATGGTGCTGGCCAAGGGCGGATCGATCACGCCGCACACCAAGTTCAAGGCTGAGATCTACGTCCTGAACAAAGAAGAAGGCGGACGGCACACGCCGTTCTTCAAGGGCTATCGTCCGCAGTTCTACTTCCGGACGACGGACGTGACGGGCGTAGCGGAGTTGCCGGCAGGCACCGAGATGGTGATGCCCGGCGACAACGTGTCGCTGACCATTGAGCTGATTACGCCGGTGGCCATGGAAAAGGGCCTGCGCTTCGCCATCCGCGAAGGCGGCAGGACGGTGGGCGCAGGAACGATCAGCGAGATTATTCAGTAAGGAAGGGATTTCAACAATTGCCAGAATTGACAATTGCCAAAGAATCCAAATTAAAAAGCTGTTGGGCATGCAGTTTGGGTTGAACAAAGCAATTTCGGCGATGTTTGGCAATTTTGGCAATCGAGAAAAGGGCTGGTTTTATGAGAGAAATTGTGACACTAGCGTGCGGCGACTGCAAAGAACGCAACTACTCGACGACCAAGAACAAGAAAACTACGACCGGTCGTCTGGAGTTCAAGAAGTTTTGCAAGCGCTGCCGCAAACACACGCCGCACAAAGAAGTTAAATAGGAGCAATTGGCAGTTAGCAATTGGCAATTGGCACAATTCCCTGATCGTTAGCCAAAGCGTGGACAAGCGTGCCAAGCTAAGTGCTAAAGGCTAATTGCTAATTGCTGAAGTACAGGGGCGTAAGCTCAACGGCTAAACTGCCGGTCTCCAAAACCGGACTTGGGGGTTCGAATCCCTCCGCCCCTGCCAGATTTTGCGGGAACTGAACACGGGTACTGAGAACACGGGTACTGAGAAGAAGACAGGTAGGACACAATGGCCAAAACGGCAATCATGACGCGCGAAGAGCGGAGCCTGGGCAACCGGATCAAGCAGTTTCCTTCGCGCACCAAGGATTTTTTAGTAGATGTTCGCAATGAAATGCGGAAGGTCACCTTTCCCGGCCGGAAAGAGGTCCAGGCGACCACGCTGGTGGTGATCATTACCGTGATTCTTTTTGGCGTGTATTTCTTGGTCCTGGACCAGATCTTTACGCCTGCTGTTGGCTGGGTGTTAAAGCATAAGTAACTCCGGAAGGTTAATGGGAAGCATGGAAGAGCAAAAAACAGCTGGAACCAGCGGGACAGAGCCAGAAGCCGGCGCGGCGCCTGCTGCTGCTGCGGCGGCGGCGGAGAACGCCAACCCGAACATGAAGTGGTACATCATCCACTCGTATTCAGGTTTTGAGCGGAAGGTGAAGGAATCGCTGGAAACCCGCGTGGCCGCGTTCGGGCTGGAAGCGAAGATTGGCAAGGTGGTGATTCCCACCGAGCCGGTCACCGAGATCCGCAACGGCAAGAAGTACACGGTGGAACGGATGTTTTACCCCGGCTATGTTCTGGTGCAGATGGACTTGACGGGCTTTCGTACCGGCGGTGAAGGCGACCATGTGTGGCATGTGGTGAAGTCCACGCCGCGGGTGACGGGATTCGTGGGCACGGCCAATGATCCCACGCCGCTGTCAGAGGAAGAAGTTAACCAGATCATCTACCGGGTAAACGTCGGCAAAGACAAGCCCAAGATCAAGGTCAAGTTCGAAAAGAACGAGAGCGTGAAGATCACCGATGGCCCGTTCGCCACGTTCACCGGTACGGTGGATGAAGTCAACGAAGATCGCGAGACGTTGAAAGTGATGGTCACGATCTTCGGCCGCGCGACTCCGGTGGAACTGGAATTCGGGCAGGTGGAAAAAGTAGCGTAAGAATTGCCAGAATTGACAATTGCCAACGAACCCAAATTGAAAAGCGGTAGTGGGCAGTTGGGGATGAACAAGAAATTTCGGCGATCTTTGGCAATTTTGACACTCATGGCAATTCGTAGAGAACCGAGATCGAAGGCTGGTTCCACGAAGCCCAAAGTTTTAGAGGACAGGATCGGGTAACGACAACATGGCACCGAAAAAAGTACAAGGTCAAGTCAAACTGCAGATTGAAGCCGGGAAAGCGACTCCGGCGCCGCCGGTGGGCCCCGCCCTCGGTCAGGCGCAGATCAACATCATGGAATTCTGCAAGCAGTTCAACGCTCGCACGCAGAACAAAGAGATGGCCGGGCTGATTATTCCCGTGGTGATCACGGTTTACACCGACCGTTCGTTCACTTTCATCACCAAGACGCCGCCAGCGTCCATTCTGCTCAAGCGGGCCGCCGGTATCGCCAAAGGATCCGGCGCGCCGAACAAAGATAAAGTCGGCAAAGTGACGGAGAAGCAGGTCATGGAGATCGCCAAGCAGAAGATGCCGGACCTGAACGCCGCCTCGTTGGACGCAGCCATCAAGAGCGTGAAGGGCACCGCCCGCAGCATGGGCATTGAAGTCACAGCGTAGCAATTGGCAATGAGCAAATGGCAATTAGCCAAAGCGCAGGTATCGCGTAGCAGAGGCTAACTGCTAAGTGCTAAGTGCTGGGTTTAATCGATAACACCACGGTTTCGGGAAACAATCCGCAACGGTGGGAGATAAGGAAATGCAATGAGCCGTAAAACAGGAAAGAATGTCACCAAAGCTCGCGCAGCCGTGGAGCAACGTTCCTATTTGCTGAACGACGCTGTTGCGTTGTTGCAAAAAGTTAAATTTGCCAAGTTTGACGAGACGGTGGAAGTCACCCTCCGGCTGGGCGTTGATCCGAAACACGCTGACCAGATGGTCCGCGGCACCGTGGTTTTGCCGCACGGCCTGGGCAAATCGAAGAAAGTCCTGGTAATCGCCAGCGGCGAGAAAGTCCGCGAAGCTGAAGCCGCCGGGGCTGACATCGTCGGTGGCGAGGAGATGGTGGAAAAAATCCAGAAAGAGAATTGGACGGATTTTGACGCCGTAATCTCCACGCCGGACATGATGAAGTCGGTGGGCAAGCTGGGCAAGGTGCTGGGTCCCAAAGGACTTATGCCCAACCCCAAGACAGGGACCGTTACCTTTGATATCGCCAACGCGGTGAAAGAAATCAAGGCCGGCAAAGTGGAATTTCGCACCGACAAAACAGCGCTGGTGCACGTGCCGGTCGGCAAGATCTCTTTCAGCCCGGACAAGCTGGTGGAGAACGCCACCACGGTCATCAGCAGCGTGGTCAAGGCCAAGCCTGCTGCGGCCAAAGGCAAGTACATCAAGGCAGCGTACATCTCATCCACCATGGGACCGGGTGTTTCGGTTGACACTACCGCCGTTGAAGCTGCGGCGAAGGCATAGGGGACCACGACAATGGCGGTTACGAAAGCGAAAAAAGCCGAACAGATTGAAAAGCTCAACGTGGAGCTGAAGCAGGCCAGCAGCATGATTGTGGGCACGTTTTCCAAGCTCACCGTGGCCAAGGATTTTGAACTGCGCAAGACGGTGCGGACCGCGGGTGGCCGCTACCAGGTGGTGAAGAACACGCTGGCGCAGCGGGCGTCGGAAGGCACCAAGGTTTCCGAAGCGCTCAAGGGCCTGAAGGGCGTTACGTCCATCGCTTACACCAGCGGCGATCCCGTGGCCCTGGCCAAGGCTCTGGACAAGTACGCGAAAGACAATCCGGAATTCACTTTCAAGGCCGGCATTCTGGAAGGCCGCTTGATCTCCATGAAAGAGGTCAAGGCCCTGGCGACCATGCCGTCCAAGGAAGAGCTTTACGCCAAGCTGCTGTTCCTGATCCAAGCTCCGGCGCAGCGATTGGTTACGGTGATGAACGCCGCAGGCCGCGATCTGGCCGTGGTGGTCAACCAGGGTGTGGAGAAGAAAAAGTTCAAGGACTCCGGCGAAGCTGCCAGCAGCTAAGCCGGGTTCCAGCCTGGACGGGCCCGTGCTGGCCGGTTCAGGAGAAGTTTCTCGCTGTCAAAGACTCACGTGGCGCATGTCTGGGCGCAATGGAACGCGATGGGATGATGCGGCGAATCAGCACAAATGACTTCAGAAACTTGGGAGAGAAGACAATGGCAGATTTGCAGCAACTGGAAGATCAAATTGTTGGGCTCAGCCTGCTTGACGCAGCCCAGCTCGTAAAGAAGCTCGAAGAGCGCCTCGGAGTTTCCGCGGCCGCAGCAGCCCCGGTAGCTATGGCGGGCGGCGGAGCGGCAGCCGCAGCTCCGGTGGAAGAGAAGACCGAATTCACCGTGGTTCTAACCGGCGCGGGCGCCAATAAGATCAATGTAATCAAGGCCGTGCGCGAAGTCACCAGCCTGGGCTTGAAAGAAGCCAAAGACCTGGTGGATGGCGCTCCCAAGAGCATCAAGGAGAACGTTTCCAAGGAAGAAGCCGAGACCATTAAGAAGAAATTCATTGATGCCGGCGCTACCGTTGAAGTCAAGTAGCTCCAGGCTCCCCAGGGCTGAAGTTGCAGTTTAGTGCGTAGCGGGTCGTCCCCAAAAGCAGCAAAAAACGGGGACGCGGCCGGCCACAGGCGAAGCTAGTCGGGGCCCGCTAAGCATTTTTATCGCCAAAGGGGTTGAATCCGGAAGAGGGTTTCTGTTATCAAATAGATACGGTAA
This sequence comes from Terriglobia bacterium, assembly GCA_041486545.1. Lineage (GTDB taxonomy): Bacteria > Acidobacteriota > Terriglobia > Terriglobales > Acidobacteriaceae > Angelobacter. Next base: position 510 of record JBGPLR010000252.1, on the reverse strand, counting down.
TTCTCTTCCATAACCGGAATTATTCAGGATTGCAGGCAGCGTGGTGCTCTGGGCTGGCGTGGCTCAGAGTCGTAGCTTGGCCTGCCGATTGTTGTCTTTTTGCAACTGGTCTGTGAGCAGCGGACCGCAGAACGGTCTTAGACACGGGCGCGGACAAACACAATTCAGTCTTTCAAGATTTCGCATGCGCGGCGTCATCGGAGATTCTTGTCTCCGCGGACCCGCGTTGCCGTGTTTTCATGCCCCGTGCGTAGTGCAGCATGCTTGAAGCTGCATAGTTAACAGGTTTCGCTCTGGAAAAGCAAGAGATTTTCCGGGGCAGGCCCTTACCCAAGTTCGCCACCTAGAGCGAGCGGAAGTGCAACGCATTAGGAGTAATTCATGCCGAACAAAAATGGCCAAGCCCGCTATCGTTTCGATTTCTCCAAGATCCCGGCAGCCCTGCAGATCCCGAACCTCATTGAGGTCCAGAAGCGTTCGTACGACCGCTTTCTGCAGATGGACAAACTG
>JBGPLR010000251.1:0-5592 GCA_041486545.1 Terriglobia bacterium | reverse complement strand
TTTCCCGTCCGCCTGGGCGGACAGGGGGCCGTTACTGCAACCCGGCTTTAAACTATTGAGTTCTCCATTATACTTCCTTTTGTTCGCCTTGTCCAGCGTGAAGAAGTACACTGCCCCTGGCCGGCCGCGCTTCCCGCTCTCCCCAGATTACAATACCCTCTCCATGGCTGACCGACTCTACCTCAGCGTTTGGTTCCCCAGCTTTCATGAGCCGGAGATATTGCCGCGTCTCAACTCCGTGCTCAAGCAGTTCCCCTTCTCTTCCCAGCGGCCCGGCATCAGCCATATGGCGATTCACAGTATCGCCTGGGACGAGCCCATCGTCTTCCAGCAGGCCTTTGACCACCTATCCGACCCGGAGCGCGCCCTGGCCATGGCCGCCGACTTCCTGCACCAAGACAACGCCTACGAACTGGACGCCATGTGGGACCTGTGGTTTCCCGTGCAGGAAGGCAACCTGGATACCACCTGGGCCCTGCGTCCGCAAGCCGTGAAGTTTACCGCCTTTGGCACCGAGTTCGAGGAATCCGCCTACCAGCAGAACGGCCACGTTCAAGTTGACTTCGGTCTGGACACGCCGTTCCTTCACGAAGAAGTAGACTTCACCGAATCGGTGGAAAAGCGCATTAAGGCCAACGTGCAGAAGCTGGTGAACTTTACCAATGACGTGGAAAAGAACTGCGGCATCAGCGGGCGGGTGTTGTGGTCAGAGTCGAACGACAACCTGGCACAAAAATTGATTGATCGGCTGCAGAGGGTGCAGTAAAACTCTGAAACCCAAAGCCTTTGAAACGCAGAGGAACAGAGGGCGCAGAGGGAGATTAGCGGGTGGAGCTTAACGAAATCTCGGCCAAGATCATTGCCGCTGCGATGCGGGTTCATTCGGCGATCGGCCCCGGTGTTCTGGAGAGTGTCTACCAGACCTGCTTGCACCATGAACTCAGAAAAGCAGGGCTTTCGGTCGAGGCCCAGGTCAACCTGCCCGTGGTATACGACGGATTGCATTTGGAGTCCGGGTACAGGATTGATCTGTTGGTTGAAAACCGAGTCATCGTTGAACTCAAGTGCGTTGATGCCTTGCTGCCGATTCACAAAGCCCAACTCCTCACCTACCTAAAACTTGCCAATAAGCAGTTAGGCTTGCTATTGAACTTCAATGTCCTGCATCTGCGGGACGGGATAAAACGGGTGCTGAATAATCGCTACCGGCCCGCGGCGCTGCCTGAGAGCAGCCAATCAGTTTAGCAACACTGCGCCCCTGCGACCCCAACTCCCATGCCTCCGCTTCCTCTGTTCCTCTGCGTTTCAAAGGTTTTGGGTTCAGGCCTGAGGCTAAAGGCTAAGTGTTAATGGCTGCTTGGAAAAATTGATCCAAAGAAAATTGAACGGCGGCTGCGGAGCATTTCGTCCACGGCCTGCTGCATCCGCGCCTGTACATCACGGCTTATGGCCCTCACTACGCTCGTTTGCCGGGCGGCCTCGGGAGAGTATTGCGGTTCCAGATGGATGGCCGGCAGGAACTGGATGTGCCACTTCGAAGGCAACGGAGCCGGCAGCCAAGGAAACGTGGAGAACGGCAGGTACGGCCAGTCAGAAAAGCGGGTCCAGCGCCGGGACTTTATCCTGGCAAAGATGGGCAAAGCCTCAGCGCTCCCCACGGTGACGAACGGAATGATCGGGGCGCGGTGGCGCAGCGCCATCTTCACAAAACTGTGGCGTCCGAATCCCTGAAGCTGATATGCGTTACGGTAGAGAGTGAACGCGCCCTCCACGCCTTCAGGAAACACTCCCAGCAGTTCATCGCTTTCCAACACGCGATCAGCGTTTTCCTGGCAGGCCACGACTCCGCCCAGTTTGGTAATGAAATTGGCAATGAGGGGATACTTCAGTAATCCGGGATGCGTGAGGAACCGGGGATACCGTCCTGTTTCCCGCACGAGCAAATGCAGGGTCATGACTGCGTCCCACGGCATGAACCCGCGGTGCATTCCCACCAGGATTCCTCGCCCCGTGCGAGGCACGTACTCCAATCCGCTGGCTTCAACCCGCCAGTAGCGCTCGAACAGAAACTTGAACCAGGTACGTCCGCAGGCCTGGATGTATTCCTTATCCATGCCGAAGTCATCAACCTGGGGCGCGGCGGCGCAAGGCCGGGGCTGGGGCGCGGTGGCGGAAGGCTGGATCATTCCTCTTTACCGTTGCCAGTGTAGCCGGGTGCGCGACGGTAAGGAAGCGGTAGAGGAAGCAATGACTGCCGCTCAAAGCAGAATCGCTACTCGTGCAGCGTCTAGACTAAAACTCGGGGCACTGTTACTGCGTCGGCGTGGGAAGTGGACCGGAGAATAACCGGCTCACAGCTAAGCGCAGGTCTTCGGTCTCTTCGTAAAAGTACGCCATGGTGGGCGATACGCCAAGCTGGTGGAAGACGTCATTGCGATTGTAGTTGTTCCACACTTCGGCAATCTTGCCGTTCACCACGCGGAACCGGCTGTTCCCGTGCACCAGAATGTGCTTTCCGGTGGGTTTCATCAGCCCGTTGCCTCTTCCCGTGTGTGTTCCCCTTGCCGTCCAGGAAACGCTGATCATGTTTCCTTCCACCGTCATCCGGTCCGCGGTCATCTGCAGGTCAGGAGCAGCGGAACGCCACCCTTTGCCTTCGGCCACGGTTTCTTCCAACTTGTAGTCACGGTTGTTGTTGTGATGCACTACGCAGTCCCGGGTGTAAATCTTGGCGATCAAATCGTAGCGGCCACGGGTGAAGAGGTCATCGAAAACCTGGCGGACCACGGCTTTGTTCTGTTCGTCCGCCTGGAGATTCGGCCGCACCTTGGGTTCAACAGCGGGCCTGCGCTGAGGTTCAACGGTGCGGGCCTTTTGCGCAATTGCGGCAATGGACAGGGCCAACATCGCCAGACAGATCGTTACGGATACCCGCATGGAACCCTCCTCCACGACAGCTTGTTACGCGGATTATACCTTCACTCCGCGGGATCAGACGGCGTTTTTTTTGAGCCCGTCAGACAAGAACACAGAGCTAATGGCTAAAGGCTAAGTGCTGATGGCTCGTTTTTACTTCGTCCTGCCGCCTTCCACCTTCAATTTGTCTGACGCCCCGGCTTGCGCTGCGGCCAGGCGCGCCGTCAGCACGCGATAGGGCGAGCAGGAGACGTAATCCAACCCGATCCTGTGGCAGAACTCCACTGACGCCGGATCGCCGCCGTGTTCCCCGCAGATGCCCAGTTCAATGTCCGGCCGGGTCTTGCGGCCCCTTTGGACGCCTAACTCCATCAGGTATCCCACGCCTTTCTGGTCAATGCTGGCAAAGGGATCATTCTTCAGGATGCCGCGTTCGACGTATGCCGGCAGGAAGGTGCCGATGTCGTCACGGGAGAAGCCGTATGTGGTTTGGGTCAAGTCATTGGTGCCGAAACTGAAGAACTCGGCGTCGGTGGCGATTTCGTCGGCCACGATGCAGGCCCGCGGCAGCTCGATCATCGTCCCGACAAGGTAGTGCACCTTGCTTCCCTTCTCCTTGAACACCTGTTCGGCGGTCTGGCGAATGATGGCGCTCTGGTTGGCCATCTCTTTGATGGTGACGGTTAAAGGCACCATGACTTCCGCGATCACTTTGATGCCCTCTTTGGACACGTTGACGGCGGCCTCAAAAATCGCGCGCGACTGCATTTCAGAGATTTCCGGAAAGGTGATTCCCAGGCGGCAGCCGCGCAGCCCCAGCATGGGATTGAACTCGTGCAGCTCTTCCACACGGCGCAGGATGGCCCGCGCTTCGGTGAGTTTGGGCGATTGCGGATCGGTGATCTCCAGTTTGGCGATCTGCACCATCAGCTCTTCGCGCTTGGGCAGGAACTCATGCAGCGGAGGATCTAGCAGGCGGATGGTCACCGGCAATCCGGGCATGGCACGGAACAGGCCTTCAAAGTCCGCGCGCTGCATGGGCAGCAGCTTGGCCAATTCTATTTTGCGGTCTTCGAGCGTGTCCGCCATGATCATGGCGCGCATGTGCGGAATGCGATCTTCAGCAAAGAACATGTGCTCGGTACGGCACAGGCCGATGCCTTCTGCGCCAAAAGAGCGCGCGGCCACGGCGTCACGCGGAATGTCGGCATTGGCGCGCACGCCGATCTTGCGGAACGGCTCCGCCCAGCCCATGAGCTTCTTCAGAGCGGGATCGTCCGGCGACGCGGGTACGGTGTTGAGGCGGCCTTTGAGGACGCGGCCGGTGGTGCCGTCGAGAGAAATCCAATCGCCTTCTTTGAGCACCAGGCTGCCGACGCGCATCTCTTTCTTCTTTTCGTCAACTTCAATTTCGCTGGCGCCCACAATGCCGCACTTGCCCATGCCCCGCGTGACCACGGCGGCGTGGCTGGTCATGCCGCCGCGCGCCGTGAGAATGCCCGCAGCCACTTCCATGCCGTGGATGTCTTCCGGCGTGGTTTCTCCGCGGACCAGTACGACAGGCTTTTTCTCCGCTCCCGTGCCCGCCATTTTGACCGCGTCATTGGCGGTAAACACAATCTGTCCAACGGCCGCCCCGGGTGATGCCGGCAGTCCGGTGGCGATCACTTCCACGTCGCCGCCCTTATCGTCAAGGTTAGGCATCAGAAAGTCATAAAGCTGGCTGGGATCAACGCGGAAGATGGCTTCTTCCGGCTTGATCAGCTTTTCATTCACCATGTCAATGGCAATGCGGACGGCGGCGCGCCCGGTGCGCTTGCCGTTGCGCGTCTGCAGCATGTACAGCTTGCCTTCCTGGATGGTGAACTCAAAATCCTGCACGTCGCGATAGTGTTTTTCCAGCCGCGACGTGATGTCCCGCAACTGGTTGTACACGCCGGGCATCAGCCTCTGCAGCTCGCTGATGTGCACCGGAGTCCGCGCGCCGGAGACCACGTCTTCACCCTGCGCGTTCATCAGGAACTCGCCGTAAAACTCTTTGGCGCCGGTTGCCGGATTGCGGGTAAAGCCCACGCCGGTGCCGCTGGTTTCGCCCAGGTTGCCGAACACCATGCACTGCACGCTGACGGCGGTGCCCAGGTCGTCAGAAATATTGTTGATGCGGCGATAGACCTTGGCGCGGTCATTGTTCCAGGAGCGGAACACGGCGTCACGCGACATGGTGAGCTGGTCAACCGGGGCCTGCGGAAAATCGCGTCCCGTCTGCTTGCGCACCACCTGCTTGTAGTCGGCGATGACCTGTTTGAGGTCGTCGGCCGTGAGTTGGGTGTCCAGCTTCACTCCGCGCTTGGCCTTCTTCGCGTCAAACACTTCCTCAAACGCGTGCTTGGGGATGTCCAGCACCACGTTGCCGAACATCTGGATCAGGCGGCGGTACGAATCATAGGCAAAGCGGTCGTTGTTCGATTTGCGGGCCAGGGCCTTCACGCTCTCATCGTTGAGTCCCAGGTTAAGAATGGTGTCCATCATGCCCGGCATGGAGAATTTGCCGCCGGAACGCACGCTCACCAGGAGCGGATTGTCGCCCGTGCCCAGCTTCTGGCCTTGCAGCTTTTCCAGGCGCGCCAGCGCCGCCATGGTCTGCTGGTGAACGCCGTTCGATGTCTTCCCCGTACG
>JBGPLR010000250.1:0-5596 GCA_041486545.1 Terriglobia bacterium | reverse complement strand
GGCGGCGCTGCAGCAGCTGCCTGTCGCGGTGCAGCGGCAGGTGCTGCAGAGGACCGCGGAAAAACTCGGCGGGACAACTGAGTTCAAGCACGTCGAAGAGCTGATCACCATGGTGCGTGGCCAGCGGCGAGGCAAACCCGTGGCCTTGCCGGGAGGACTTGAAGCCGTATGCACCTTCCGCGAACTTCAGATCGGCCGCAGGCGGGACGCGGGGACCGCGGCGAGCGGGAGTTACCAATACGCCCTGGAGGTTCCCGGCCAGGTGAGCGTCCCGGAGCTGGGCGCCACGCTTCGCGCGCGGGTAATAAGCCACGGGAGCCCGGTAAATTCGGGATATAATCCAGACTTGTTGCTGGATCGTGCCTTGCTCGCACCGGGATTGACTGTCAGAAACTGGCAGGCTGGAGACCGGTTTTTTCCGGCGCATACCGGCTCTCCCAAGAAGATTAAAGAATTGCTGCAAAGCGGCCGGCTGGGCCAAACGCTGAGCCAGGCTGAGCGCAAGACGTGGCCGGTGGTGGAGAGCGCCGGGCAGATCGTCTGGATGAAAGGGTTCGCCGTGCCGGAGGCTTTTGCCCATCACGCGGGAGAGGCCGTCCTGATCGAAGAAATCCATATGAACGCTGGGACAACCGATGAGCCATAGCCTCGCACAAGACTACCCACGCGTAATTTTGTCAGCAGAGCAGATTAAGAAGCGCATACAGGAGATGGCCCGCCAGATCGCCCGCGACTTTGAGGGAAAAACCATCCACATGGTGGCCGTCATGGAAAACGGCTTCGTCTTTATGGCTGACCTGGTGCGCGAACTTGACCTCCCTGTGATCTGCCAGTTTGTGACCGGCCAGTTCAAGGAATCCGGGCCGTCTGCTGCGGAGATTTTCTACAGCCCGGAAGTGGACGTTCACGGCCAGCACGTGCTCCTGGTGGAAGGGGTGATCCAATCAGGTCATACCAGTGACTTTCTCATGCGCAACCTCGCGGCCAGGGGCGCCAGCAGCGTCAAGCTGGCTGTCCTGTTGGACAAGCAGGCCGCCCGCCGGATTTCCCTGCAACCTGATTACTTTGGTTTTCTTATGAATGAGAGTTTTGTCGTAGGCTATGGGCTGGGCGCCCCTGAAGTGGGCAGGAATCTACCTTACATAGCTGCCAGACCGGCAGGCTCCCCGTCGCAAGACGGCTAGTTTGAGCCGGCGGGCCGGGCGCAAACGGGTATAGAATTGTAATTGTGCGAGCTTTTGGACCGCAGACCGCGCCTAGAGCATCTAAAAGAAGCCGGGCATGTCCTAAAACCGGATCGCGGCTTGAGGGAAACAATTTTTTCGCATCCCGGACGTCTTTATATCAAGTATGGACGGCGTGGTTCTTGATGGTGATAAGGGCCAGGGAAATTCAGGAGTATTGAGTGAACTCGACATTCAAAACGGTGATCTTGTGGGTGGTACTGCTGGTGGTGGCCTTCTTCCTGTGGAAGGTGATCCAGAGCGGCACATCCGGCGCCAAAGAAGCGGACATCTCCTATTCGGAATTCACGGCAGCGCTCAACCAGAACAACGTGAAAAAGGTGGAGATTGACGGCAATGTGGCGCGCGGCGAATACAACTCCGCGGTTGACGGCAAAACCAATTTCCGCTCCACCGTACCCGCCAGCAACCCTGAGTTGTTAAAGGCCCTGGACAAGATCAGCAATGACAAGACCGGCAGAGTGACTTTCAAAGACGGCCAGGGATCCAACTGGCCCATGATGCTCATTCAGTTTTCACCGCTGCTGCTGATCGGCGTGCTGTGGTTCATCATGATCCGCCAGATGCAAACCGGCGGAAACAAAGCCTTGAGTTTCGGCAAGAGCCGCGCTCGCCTGCTCTCCATGCAGCAGAAAAAGATCACGTTCAAAGACGTGGCCGGCGTGGATGAAGCCAAAGAAGAGTTGCGCGAGATCATTGAATTCCTGCGCGAAGCGCAGAAATTCCAGAAGCTGGGCGGGCGCATTCCTAAAGGCGTGCTGCTGGTGGGCCACCCGGGAACCGGCAAAACGCTGCTGGCCCGCGCGGTAGCCGGTGAAGCCAACGTTCCTTTCTTCAGCATTTCCGGTTCAGACTTCGTGGAAATGTTCGTAGGCGTGGGCGCAAGCCGGGTTCGCGACCTGTTTGAGCAAGGCAAAAAGAACGCGCCCTGCATCGTGTTCATTGACGAAATTGACGCCGTGGGTCGCCATCGCGGCGCCGGCCTGGGCGGCGGGCACGACGAGCGCGAACAGACACTGAACCAGTTGCTGGTCGAGATGGACGGCTTTGAGTCCAACGAAGGCGTGATCCTGATCGCTGCCACCAACCGGCCTGATGTTCTCGATCCCGCGCTGCTGCGTCCGGGACGCTTTGACCGCCGCGTGGTGGTGCCGCTACCCGATGTCCGCGGCCGCGAAGAAATTCTCCGCGTCCATACCCGCAAGATTCCTCTGGCGGACGATGTGGATCTCTCCATCCTGGCGCGCGGATCACCGGGCTTCTCCGGCGCGGAAATTTCCAACATGGTGAATGAGGCCGCGCTGAACGCCGCTCGCTGCAACCGCAAGTCAGTTCTGATGTATGACTTTGAACTGGCCAAGGACAAAGTGCTGATGGGTGCGGAGCGCAAGAGCATGCTGCTGACCGACGATGAAAAGAAGGTCACGGCATACCATGAAGCGGGGCACGCGATTGTGGCCGCGCTGATGCCGCATTCCGATCCGCTGCACAAGGTCACTATCATCCCCAGAGGCATGGCGTTGGGCGTGACCATGCAGCTTCCGGAAACGGACAAGCACAATTACACGCTGGAGTATCTCTCCACGCGCATTGCCGTCTCCATGGGCGGGCGCATCGCCGAGGAAATTTTCCTCAGCCAGATGTCCACCGGCGCCGGCAGTGACATTGAAACGGCCACGGAAATGGCCCGCAAAATGGTCTGCGAGTGGGGCATGAGCCGTCTTGGCCCGCTGACTTACGGCAAGAAAGACGAACAGATCTTTCTGGGGCGCGAAATCGCCCAGCATCGCGATTTCAGTGAAGAGACGGCCCGCGAGATTGACGCCGAGGTCCGCCGCTTCATCAACACCGGCTATGACAGCGCCAAAAAGATCATCACCGAGCACCGGGAGACCGTGGTCCGCATCGCTGAGGCGCTGCTGGAACGCGAGGTCCTGGATTCAACCGAGTTGAAGCTGATCGTGGAAGACAAGCCGCTGCCAGCACGCGTGATCCCCTCCAAGGGCGAGGTCGACGTGCAGCAGGTCCTGCGGCCGGAACCGGGACGGACCCCGGGGATCGCTCCAGGAAAGCCTTCTCCCGCTTAAATCCCGGGAACACCAGATAACCTCAGGGCAGCTTCGGCTGCCCTGTTTTCTTGCCCCGGCGTTGCAAGTCCAAGAGCAGCTACGACCTCTCGTAACCACGCTGCGGCGGGTTTCCCTTGAAGCCGCCTGCGTTCCGGCTTACAGTCTCTTCACTCCCCTAGTTTGTCTTCGGCCCCCTCGTTTGCCACCGCGGGTCGCTCGGCCGCAGGTCTTTTTAGGACTTCGGAGGATCTTCCGCCATGGCTTCGACCAGCTTTGACACCGAGCGTTCGGCAACGGATGCAAGCCCGGCCATTTTCCAGCAGGACACTTTCGTCGCACGCCAGAAGATGGTTTCTATGGCGCCAGCATACTTCCTGCGCGATGAAGTCGGGGCTCCGCTGGCCTTCCTGTGCCAAAAGGTCTTCAGCCTGAAAGACGATATCCGCGTGTTCACTGACGAAACCCAGAGCCAGGAACTGCTGCGCATCCGCGGACGCAAGGTCCTGGATTTCGGCGCGGCCTTTGACGTCACTGACTCCGTGCGCGAACAAAAAGTGGGCGTGCTCAAACGCCAGGGCTGGAAGTCATTCGTGCGCTCAGAGTGGAGCATTCTGGATGCCGAGGAACGCGAGATCGGCAAGATTCGCGAAGACTCGCTGTTCCGGGCCATGGTGCGCCGCTTCCTGGGGAATGTGATCCTGAAGGGCTATTCGTTTGAACTCGACGGCGAAACCGCGGGCACGGCCAAGCGCGTGTGGAATTTCTTTGTGCCCACGATGAAGGTGGATTTCAGCAACGATCCGCAAAAACGCCTGGATCGCCGCCTGCTGGTGGCCGCCGTGATTTTGCTAATGACGGTGGAGCGGAACGAAGAAAGCAATTAAGTCTGAAACTGCAATTAAACAAAACCTCATTTCAACAAATACCAACCGTCATCCCGAGTTCCGTCAATGAGGACGCGTTCTCATCAGCGTCCGAATAGGAGCGAGGGACCTTGCGTTTTTTCAAAGCTTGTCGAAGGAATTGCGGAGCGCAAGGTCCCTCCGACCTACTCGCGCGCTGAAGACAACACGCGCTCGCTTAACGGCCGTCGGGATGACGACGCTAAAGGATGTACTCTCTGCCGGTTCTCACGCACACTCTTTAGCCCCTGGTCCCACCCATCATCCTGTCAACTGCGTTTTGCGACGCGATAGGGATCCCTCGCTTACGCTCGGGATGAAGTTCAAGCAACCCGAATCAGCTGCTTACCCTGCGACAACACTTCACCAATCTCCACGGCGGGTACGCCGGCGGTTTGCAAAGCACTGACCAAGACTCCCGCGTCGTCGCCAGCAACTGACAGGAGCAGGCCTCCTGCGGTTTGCGGGTCAAACAGAATGGTCCGGATTTCCGTCGGGACGCTGTCTTCGTACCCCACCAGGCACTCCGCAAAATCACGGTTATTGTTCAGGCCGCCAGGAATAAAGCCCGCGCGGACGCAATCCAGCGCGCCCGCGATCAGCGGGATTTTCGCAGAAACAATCCGCAGGCTCACGCTGCTGCCGGCGGCCATTTCGCGCGCGTGGCCGATCAGACCGAAGCCGGTGATGTCCGTGGCCGCATGAACGCGCAAATTGCTTTGGACGGCCACATCAGCGGCCCTGGCGTTGAGTGTGGTCATGGACTTGGTGGCGGCGTCAATCCAGTCCTGTTTGGCTTCGCCCTGTTTGATGGCCGTGGAGATCACGCCGGTGCCCAGGGCTTTGGTCAAGATCAGACGGTCGTCCGGCTGGGCGCCGGAGTTAGTCCACACGCGATCCGGGTGGATTGTCCCGGTCACGGCGTAGCCGAATTTGATTTCCGGGTCGCGGACGCTGTGCCCGCCAATCACCACACAGCCGGCCTCCATCATCTTCGACAGCCCGCCGGCCAGAATTTGCCCCAGGACTTCCAGATCGCCTTTGTCGGGGAAGCAGACAATGGCCAGCGCGCTCAGCGGACGCCCGCCCATGGCGTAAACGTCACTCAAGGCGTTGGTGGCGGCAATCTGGCCGAAGGTGAAGGGGTCGTCCACGATGGGGGTGAAGAAATCCACGGTCTGCACCAGCGCCTGCTGGGCGGAAATTTTGTACACTCCGGCGTCGTCGGCTTTGTCAAAGCCAACCAGCACATTCGGGTCATTTTGCCGGGCTAATTTCCCAAGCACCGCGTCCAGCGCCGCCGGACTCAGCTTGCTTGCTCAACCCGCGGCTTTGACCTGCTCGGTCAGCCGGATTGTCTTTGCTTCGGACATGTGGACAT
>JBGPLR010000249.1:0-5601 GCA_041486545.1 Terriglobia bacterium | reverse complement strand
GTGTAAAAAAGACTGTGCCCAGCGGAGTCAAGTCATTCTTCATCCCCGGTCCGGCCGGCAGGCTGGAAGCCCTGTTCAATGAAGGCCAGCCTGTCGCCACGCACGCGGCGCTGGTTTGCCATCCGCATCCTTTATATGGGGGCACTATGCACAACAAAGTGGTGTACCACGCCATGAAGACCCTAAGCGGCTTTGGCTTTCCGGTGCTACGGTTCAACTTTCGCGGCGCCGGCCTGAGCGAAGGCCGGCATGACCACGGCCGTGGCGAGGTGGACGACGCGTCCGCGGCGCTTGACTGGCTGCATGTGGAAACTCACTTGCCCATCATCTTTTGCGGGTTTTCTTTTGGCGCGGCTACCGGGCTGCGCGCCGCCTGTGCGCGTAACGACGATGACATAGTAGGTTTGATTTCTCTGGGCCCGCCCGTCGCGGTGGAAGGCCGCGCCTACACCTACGAGTTTCTCCAGGACTGCACCAAGCCGAAGCTGTTCGTCAGCGGAGCGCTTGACCAGTACAGCCCGCAGGAAACTTTGCGGCAAGTGGTCGCCCACGTGCCCGAACCCAAAGAACTGGTGCTGGTGGAAGGCGCCGACCATTTCTTTGAAGGCCATCTGCCGGAGATGCAGGCGGCAATCCGTTCCTGGACCACAAAGTACTTCGCGCCGGTGGACGCCCGCTGATGTCCGAGCCTCATAGCATGCGGTCTTTGGCGCGGGACATTTTCCTGCACGCGTTGGCCGAGGCCGGCATCAGTAAAGCCTTCGGCCGGCACGTTCACTACGAACGCGGCGTGCTGCGCGTCTGCGAAGACCTCTACGATCTGAAAACCTACTCGCGCGTGCTGGCAATTTCTTTTGGCAAGGCCGCACACCGCATGGCGGAACTTCTTGCGCAGCAGGTGGGTCCCGCTGTACAAGGCATCATCGCTGACCCGAACCAGCATCCTCACCAGATTCCCGGCTACCGCTACTTTGCCGGCGGACATCCGCAGCCGAATGCAGAATCGGTACGCGCCGCCGACGCGATCTTGAAATCGCTGGGCTCGTTGAATGCGCAGTCGCTGGGGATCTTTCTGATCAGCGGCGGCGGCTCAGCCGCGGTGGAGAAGCCGGTGGACGATGAGATCTCCCTGGCCGATCTTATTGCGACTTACAAGACGCTTGTTTTTTCCGGCGCGCCGATTGCGCAGATCAACGCCGTGCGCAAACATCTTTCGGCCACCAAAGGGGGACGCATGGCCCGCGCCGCCCAGGGCGCGCAACTGGTTTCCATTCTGGTCTCTGACGTTCCGGAAAACGCGCTGGATTCGCTCGCATCCGGGCCAACCATGCCGGACAGTTCCACCGTGGACGACTGCTACCGCATCGTGAGCGAGCAGAACATGCTGCCGGACTTTCCCGCTTCCGTACGCGAACTGTTTGAGCGCCGCGCGCTGGAAGAGACGCCCAAGAAAGATGATCCCGCGTTTGCGCGCTCACGCTGGTGGAAGGTGCTGTCCAATGAGACGGCGGAGAAGGCGGCAGCCGAAGCTGCAGCCAAGCACGGATTCACTGTGCAAATTGACCACTCCTGTGATGACTGGGATTTTGCCCGCGCCGCGGACTATCTTCTGGACCGCCTGCGTGCTCTGCGGCGCGACGGCGGCAAGGCCTGCATCGTTTCCGGCGGCGAGGTCACTGTGAAAGTCGCCGGTGACGCCGGCGTTGGCGGACGCAACCAGCACTTTGCTCTCTACTGCGCGCAGAGAATTGCGGGAGAAAAAATCTCTGTGCTGAGCGCCGGCACGGACGGCATTGACGGCAACAGTCCCGCAGCCGGGGCCGTGGCCGACGGCACAACGCTGGATCGGGCCCGTGTCGCGGGGCTCGATGCAGCCCAACACTTCAGCGGGTTCAACGCGTTTCCGTTGTTCGAGAAACTGGGCGACACCATCCAGACGGGGCCGACGGGAAATAATGTGCGGGATTTGAGGATTCTGCTGGCCTACTAGATTTCTTTCTCCCGAACGGAGTGAGGGAACCCTATTGTCACGATGATCGAGCGGGAGAGATGCGCCTTTCGACCTACTGAGGAACGTCAGCAACCTATCGCGCTGGATGAAGCATCAAGCATCTTGTTTTTCAATTGGCATTTCGTTGCATCTATAGGGTTCCCTCGCTCCGCTCGGGATGAAGAACGACTTGCGCAAACACCAAATACAGATGATGCGCTTCATGCACCAGGAAAAACTCCAGCCACTGCGCCAGCATCAACTTGCCGAACTTGGGATGCACTCCAGTGCGGGCGAAGGAATCGCCGCTAAGTTGCTTCAGCTCGGTAACCAACTTTGCCCGCAGAGGCTGCATTCGGTCCAAGACTTCGCGGGTGGGCAATTGCCGCCAGGTGTCCCAGGCAGGATCGTCTTCGGCGCGGTAGCGGGCGAAAGCCGGGTTGGGTTCCGCCAGGATGCGGTGGAGTCGCTCCAGAAAGATTTCATGGTAGCGGCCCAGGTGGGCCAGGTTCTCATGCGCTGACCATTTCTCGGGATTGGATCGCTGGGTCAAGTCGCCATGGGCTTCGGCGATGACCACGGCAAGAAAGTCTTTCAGTTGAGCTTCACAACGCTGAACTTGCGACGCATGGTCCGGCTTCATGCGGATAGGATACCGCAGACATTCAGCGTCATCATGGTTCAAAGAGTTTTTCTGTTGATAGGGCCCCCTCGCTTCGCTTCGGGGTTTCAGAAAAAAGCCCTACCCCAAATAGTTCAGGAAATTCTTGGGGTCACTCTTGTCGAATCCGGGGAAGACTTTGTCCAGATTGCCAGCCCCCAGATGGCGATTCAACGCTTCACTGAGTACCTGGCGGAAGTCGGTGGTCACGGCCAGGTCGCGGCCTTCGTAGAGTTGTCCTGGTTGCAGGCCGGGCCAGTGTCCGTAGACTTTGCCGCCTTTGACCGGGCCACCCAGCACAAAGATGACGTTGGCGTGGCCGTGGTCGGTGCCGCGATTGCCGTTTTCGCGCGCGGTGCGCCCGAACTCGGACATGGTTACGATCACGGTGTCTTCGGCGAGATTGCCCAGGTCCATCCAGAACGCGGCGATGGCTTGCGAGAATTCACGCGTGAGGTTGGCGATCTGGCCTTGCACGCTGCCTTCGTTTACGTGATGGTCCCACCCGCCGATGTCGGCAAAGGCCACTTCCACGCCCAGGTTGGCTTTGACCAGTTGCGCCACCTGGCGAAGGCTGTCACCAAATCGCCCGCGCGGATAGTCGGCGCCCGCGGCTGGCGTGTATTTCTCCGGATCTGTGGACTTGAGCATCTTGACGGCCTCAAACGTCTCGTTGCCGGTGCCGTGGAGAACGGAGTCCACGGACTGCTCATACATGGCTTCAAAGGTATTGCTGGCGACTTCCGCGCCACGGCCGCGCCCGCCCACGGCGAAGCTGCGAATGTCACTTATCGCAACGGCAGGCACTGGTCCGGCCAGCGTCCGCGGCAGCGCGCCGCCCATGGCGACGGCGCGGAACGGAGTCACCGACGGTTCTTTCAATCCGGCAAGCGCGCGGTTCAGCCAGCCGTCTTCGGTTGATTTCACCCCGGGCGTGCCGGATTCCATGTAGTCCTGCGCGTCAAAGTGGGAGCGCGTGTTGTCCGGCGAGCCGGCGGCATGCACGATGGCCAGGTGCTTCTGGTCCCAAAGCGGTTTGAACGCGGACATGGAAGGATGCAGCCCGAAGCATCCGTCCAGGTCAATCACGCTCTGGCGCGGGATGGCGATGGTTGGACGCATGGAGTAATACGCCTGCTCGGCGTGCGGGACCACGATGTTCAGCCCGTCGGCGGCGCCGCGCTGGAACAAAACAACAAGACGTTTTTTGCCCGGAGCAGCGGTTTCTGCGGCGTAGATAGCGCGCGTGAGAAAGCTGGGGACGACGCTGGTGCCGACGATGGCCAGCGCGCCGTTCTTCAGGAAAACTCTGCGAGTGATGGACATCTGGTTACCTTCTCTGGAATTCCGGCGAACCCATGATCAGCCCGGCGATAGCGCCGGTGTTGGGTGCGCGGTTGGGATCGTCCAGTTTGCGCTGCGTGACCTGGGGATCGTTCAACTGCTTCTGTATCACCGCGTGCGTTTGCGGCGAAACGTCGCCGGACAAGATTCCTTTTTCCAGCAGGGCCAGGGCCGCGTCGGCGTCTGGGGGAGTTGTTCCGCGCAACGTTGTTCCGCGCAACGTTGTTCCGCGCAACAATGTTGGCGGGTCCAGCGTGGTCCCCGGCAGCTTGCCGGTACCCAGCGCCAAGGCAAAGTTCATGCGGTTGAGCAGCGCGGAGGAGTTCACCCACGCGTCGCCTTTCATGGAATACCCGGTGGGCGGCTGCATTCCGTAAAGCTGCATGCCCATGCGGTTGAGGAACTGGACCATGGGCAGCGCGTTCTGTACTTCAGCGCCGGAAGCGCGGGCGGCAGAGACGACGAACTCCAGCGGCGTTTTCACCTTGGCGCGGTAAGCGTCAGCGGCCCAGAATTCCGGCGACTTGAACAGGGTGCGCAGGACTTCCTTGATGTCACCGTCTTTTTTTAGGAAGGTGTCTGCCATGCGGTCCACCAGGCTTTGCGGCGGATTGTCCGAAACGAAGCGCATGGCCAGCTTTCGAGAAATAAATTTGGCGGTGGCCGGATGGTGGGCCAGCACGTCCAGCATTTCCATGCCTTCTTTTTCGCCGCCTTCGCCGATCTTGCGGCCAAGAACGTATTTGGGGCCGGGTTCATGGGCGCGTTCGTTGAATTTGAAACCACCGCCCTGTTGCGGTTTTTCGATGCTCCAGCCGGTCAGGACTTTGGCCAGCTCGGTGACATCTTGCTGGGTGTAGCCGCCGTCCACACCGAGCGTGTGCAGTTCCATGATTTCGCGCGCGTAATTTTCATTCAGGCCGCTGGGCCGGTTCTTGTTCTGTTGCGGGCGCGGGAACGGAGCAAAGGGTCCGCGACGGCGGGCCCGGCGCATCCCGCCAGGGCCGTAGACTGCCAGTTCAGAGTTGGGGCCTACCGACTGCCAGTTGTCCAGATAAAAGAGCATGGCCGGGCTCTTGGCGGTGGCGGCGAGAATGTCTTTGAATTTACCCAGCGCGTGCGGACGAATCACGTCACGCTCGTAGGCGGTGATCATGTAGCGGTCCGGGCCTTTGCCGATGAAGACGTTGAAGTGGTTGTACCAGAAGTCGGTCATGACTTCATCCAGCTGGCGTTCGCTGTAGATGGCGCGCAGCAGCTTGCCTTGGGACAGCTCGCCACCCACCACCAGTTGCGGATTCACGATGGCTTCAATGGTTTCCTGCTGCTCCGGCTTCATGCCTTCAACCAGCTTGAAGACTTTGCCGCCGCGATAGTTGTCCGCCATGTCCATGCGGGCTTCAGGCGTCATGTTGAGGATGGCTTTGTAGCGATCGTCCGGCGACATCTGCATCAGGCGGTCGGTCGACGCATTGCTCATGTCGGCGTGCATGGCATTTTCTTTTTGCGTCTGGGTGGCTCCGGGCGTTTGATCAGTATTGGTCTTCGCCATTCCCGCGTCCGATTTCGCTGGGGCGGGAGCCTTGCCGAGGTCGGCGTACATGGC
>JBGPLR010000248.1:0-5603 GCA_041486545.1 Terriglobia bacterium | reverse complement strand
GTCTCTGTCGCCGGGTCTTGCTCCTCAGCGTTTTTGGTAGGCGAAACAGGAGTTGGAGTTGGTTGCTGCGCCCAAAGGCTTGCCGACAACAACAGGAACGCGATCATGAATCGACGCACGGACTTCTCCTTACTTGCGCGACTTAGGCTTCTTTGCGGTTGATTTCGTCTTTTTCGATTTGCCGCCGGCCGCTTTCTTGACCGCGGCATTCCGGCCGGACACTTTGCTGGTCTTCTTCGCTGGCTTCTTTGTCTTGGATTTCTTTGCCGCTGCTTTGCCGTGTTTGTGCAGCAGCGCCGTGACCTTTTGTATGTACTCACTGGCCTGCCGCTCGGTAAGCATTTCGTTGATGTTGATATTGGTGCGCGCTTTCGGCGGCACTACGATGTGCTCCGCATGGTGCAGATGCAGCAGTTGGGTGCGGATCAGGCTTGAGATCGGCCGGTCGTGGTTGTAGGCCTCTTTTTCGTCAAACTCAATAATGTCGACTGTCGGAGCATCTTTGATCGCCATATCTCAACCTTTCATTGCCTTCGGGAAAAATACGCAATCGTTGTCCGGACGCAGGTTGTCGCCCAGCAGGTCCAGGAACGTCTCAGCCTGCTGTTCTCTCGGTGTGCCCGCATCGTTGCCGGCGAGAAAATGCTTGCTGACCGTCGCTGGAATCGACGCATGTTCGAATATCCTCGGGTTTGCATCCTCCGTGCCCGGCACCACCGTTCCTCTGGGGATATACGGCGACACCAGGATTGCTGGTACGCGAATCCCCAGCCGGTCGAAATCAAATGTGAGGCCCGGCACCCCGGTGGCCGCAACAGCGGCATGGAAGCCGTCAGCCGTGCAGCTCGGCGGCACAACGTGATCGTACAGCCCGCCGTGCTCATCGTAGACAATCAACAGCACCGTACTCTTCCACAGATCGGGGTTGATGCGAATGCAATCGTAAACTTTCCCAATGAAGTTGTCCCCCGCCAGCACGTGATGGTCCGGATGCTGGTCCGTAGCCAGCAGGTGCCCGCCGCCCGGCCCGGGATGGTCTGAGTAATTCGGTTCTACAAAGCTGTACTCCGGCAGTTTCCCTGATTTGCAGTCCGCGACGAAATCGCTGAACACGCCGAACAAGCTCTGGTCCTTGATCAGGTTCACGATCTCCATCGTGGAGCTCGGCTGGTCGTAATAGTAGAGTTTGGCGCTATGGCCACCCTGCGCCAGCCGCTCGTAGATGGTTGGGACCTTCTGCCGGGCAGCGTCGGGTACTAAAAACATGTTCATGTCCACGTTGCCGAACGACGTCCCGTAGTGGGCAAACGCCCGGTTGCAGATCGTTGGCCCCGGAATCGACGAGAACCACCCATTGAATACCGCAAATTCCGTCGCCAGCGTCGTCAGCACAGGAATCTTTTCCGGCGCAAAATAATTCATGATCGCGTGCGA
Source organism: Terriglobia bacterium (assembly GCA_041486545.1). Taxonomy (GTDB): domain Bacteria; phylum Acidobacteriota; class Terriglobia; order Terriglobales; family Acidobacteriaceae; genus Angelobacter. The sequence continues at coordinate 4,169 of JBGPLR010000248.1, read as the reverse complement.
GTCCTGCGTGTTGGCGCCCTGCGTGCCGTAGCTCTTAATGAACCCCTGCATGTTGGCCGCGCGTCCCGGTGCGAACGGTGCGCCTCCGTAGATCTGCAGGTCAACGCCCGGAAAATGATGGTCAGGATCGTGGCTCAGCTGCCCGCGGTAATCCGCCGTCGGAGACACCTTGACCACGTTGCCCTGCGCGTCCGGGTTCGATTCATTCCCGGTCAGCCCGTTGATCTTGGGAAAGTTCTTCTTGAGCCCGCCCAGCATGTGATCAAAGGAGCGGTTTTCCATCATCAGAACAACAATATGTTTGAGAGCATCGAGTCCGGCGGCCATACTTTCTCCTCGGGGCCAGATACCAGCCTAAAATGTGTGTACGCTCAAGGCTCAAGGTGCCTTGCGCGACATATGATTGTGTCACGCAAACGCAAAGCGTTTCAGTATTTGTTGCGGATATTCCGCCGACATGGATTTCGCGGGAACCCTACATCTAGTATCGTCTTTTATTGAGTTCTACAAGATTTTGTGGCTTGCCCAAAGCTCTGGGGCGGCCTTATTATTAAAAGCGAACAAAAGACAAATATACCTTATGTGAAGGTAATGAGCCCTCTGCTCTGGGAGGTGCCAAAATGAAAGAGCTTTTCTCGGCGTTTGGTTCAGCAGTCTTTTTCCCTTTAGTGAGTCTGGTCTTGCCCGGGCTTACCGCAATTGCCCCCTGGTTCGTCTTCCTTGTGGGCTCACCCGATATTCAGGATATGGTCAAACAGAACCACACTGAGACAGCTTTTGTTCTAATGCTGATCTCAATCTTTGTCGGGATTATCCTTGATGATATTGGCATACGGATCGAAAGCATCTGGCTGGACCGGCAGCGGGACGCCAGGACCAAGGGGCTGCATTTTGTGGAATGGTGGGCGTATTTGCGCAAACCATTTGAGATTGAACCCTCGGGACGGCGTCATCTGCGAAACTTGGTTGCCCGGCTTAAATTTGAGCTGGGGGTACCGGTCGCGCTGGTTTTGGCTGTTCCGGGTATCTGGCTCAATGGCGCAACTCTTTATCGGCCAGCGCTGATAATCTCGGCCGGCGCCGTGGCCATCTTTGTTTACCTTTTGATCGAAGCAGCAGCCACCCACGACGCTCTCGGAACGTTGCGCCACGAATTGCTGCACGAGTTGGAAGCCGTCGAGTCTGCAGCGAGGAGAGTGTCCGAGCTGCGAGTGTCTAAATAGCAAAGCCCACACGTGGACTCAGCGATGCTGCAAGATCATCTTCTCCGAATTTCGACGACCCAAGAACTCACCAGTATTGAACTGCACCTGTTGTGACTGCCCAGACTGATTTAGGAGCTTATCGTGACGAGTACGTCTCTTGCCCACATCCGCGCCCAAGTGGAAAGCCGCGTTCCCGGTGCACTGAGCAACGTTCGTCCTCCGGCTCCCGAAATGTTTCCCAGCGGAATCGAAGTCCTGGACCGGCTCATTGGGGGAGTGCCTCGTCGGGCATTGACCCAGATTTGTTCAGCGGCAGGAGTAAGCGCTGGACGAACGGCGCTGCTGCTGGCGTTGCTGGCTAAGATGACTGGTCAGGGAGAGTTTTGCACACTGGTTGATGCAGGAGATGGTTTTGACGCCGAATCTGCGGAGGCCGTTGGTGTGGACCTATCCCGCCTGCTGTGGGTCAGGTGCGAAGGCGCTGGCCTCCGGTCCCTGGAAAAGGCATTCAAGGCGGTGGATATCTTGGCGCAGAACGGGGGATTCGGACTGATCGCGGTCGATCTGAGTTCGATTCCAGACAACCAGATAAGAAAAGTGCCTTTGAGCACATGGTTCCGCTTTACCCGCGTGATGGAGAAAGCTCCGACCGCCCTGGTATTTGTGATGGGTTGCCCTGCGGCACAAAGTTGCGCTGGCCTGACGCTGCGTTTGACGGGCGAAGACGCTGGCTCCTGCGGCGGAGAGCTTTCACACGCACGGGTCCTGGCGCGCTTGCGGTGCCAATTTGAGATCGGACGAACCCGATTACGCAAACCGGTGCAATCGGCCTTCCTCGAATGTCGTAACTCTACAACGTTGGGCTTGAGGCCATGATCTTTGCATGCATGTATGCTCCTGACTTCGCTGTGCAAGCCGCATTGCGACACGGCTTGCCCATGCCCGACAGCGTAGCGGCTGCGATCGTGGACGGGCCAGAATCGTTGCTGAAGGTAGTTGCCTGCAATGGTGCGGCCCGAGCCGCGGGCCTGCAAATCGGTATGACCAAGGCACAGGCCGGGGGCTTTCCCGGCGTCGTCCTGAAAAAGCGGTCTACACAACAAGAGCAAGGCGCGCAGATGGCTCTACTGGACTGCGGTCTCAGCTTTTCACCGCGCGTGGAGTCCACCAGCGGCGGTACAGTGACTTTGGACCTGATGGGGCTGGAACGATTGCTGGGATCTCCAGCCGAGATGGGCCGGCAAATTGCCTACCGCGCCGAAGCCTGCGGTCTCTCCGTCAATGTTGCACTCGCTGCCAATCCGGATACGGCGCTCTGTGCCGCGCGAGGCTTCCCAGGCACCACGGTTGTAAGTCCAGGGAAAGAGGCCGATCATCTGGCATGCCTGCCGGTTGAAGTACTGCAGCCTAAGGCTGATACTTTGGACACGCTCGACAGCTGGGGCGTTCGAGATCTCAGATCATTAGCTGGATTGCCGGCAATTGCCCTCACGCAACGCCTCGGCCAATATGGCCTGCACCTGCAGCGATTGGCCCAGGGGAAAGTGCAGCGCGAGCTTGTCCCATTCGATGCCCCGACATTTAGAGAGAGCATGGAACTGGAAGAATCGCTGGAATTGCTGGAGCCGCTGTTTTTCCTGTTGAATCGCCTGCTGGAACAATTGACGGCAAGGCTCCTGGCAAGATCTTTGGCCACAGACCATATACAGCTCGATCTGGATCTGGAAATTCACTGTGACCGGCAATTGAACGCAATGGCTGGGTCACCACCAGTTTCTCCTCTGTACCAGCGATCGCTCAAACTACCTGTGCCCTCGCAGGACTCCAAGATACTACTCAAACTGCTGCAGCTTGAGTTAGCAGCCCACCCGCCGCAGAGCCCAGTGAAACGAATGACGATAGAAGCTTTTCCGGCGCGCATTCGCACGGCGCAAACAGGACTGTTTCAGCCTCTTTCTCCGGAACCGGCCAAGCTGGAGGTGACGATGGCACGGCTGCGGGCGGTGGTCGGTGAAAGCGACGCGCAAGGACGCGGGCGCGTGGGGTTTCCCGCAACCGTCGACTCCCATCGGCCGGACAGCTTTGCGGTCATGCCTTTTCAGGAGCGGGCGACCGCAGAGGCGGAGACTCCGCTTAGGACGTCTTCACTACGCTTGTCGTTCCGCTGGTTTCGGCCGGTTGTGGGGGCCAAGGTAGAGCTGAGCAACGGGCGACCTACGACGATGACGTTTCAGCACAAGGAAGTGGAAATTCGCCAGGCTTGGGGGCCATGGCGCATCAGCGGCCACTGGTGGGACCAGGCGGCGCGATGGCAGAGGGATGAATGGGACGTGGAAATCAGCGTCGAAGGCGGGATGGCGCTGTACAAGATTGTGCGCGAGGACAGGTCCGGGCAGTGGTTCGTGGAAGGAATGTATGACTGAGAAGAGATTGCCAAGATTGCCAGAATTGCCAAGATCGAGTGATTGACAAAATTGAAAGGCAGGAACACTACCGCAGGTTTACGCGGATTCGTCAAAGAGCTAAAGGGCAAAAGCCATTATGCAATACGCGGAACTCCATTGCCGGTCGGCGTTTTCGTTTCTGGAAGGCGGATCACTTCCGGAAGCGCTGACCAATATTGCCGCGGGCATGGACATTCCCGCCGTAGCGTTGCTCGATCGCGATGGGTTTTACGGGTCGCCACGGTTTCATATGAGCGCGCAGAAGGCGGGGCTTCGCGCGCATGTCGGGACGGAACTCACAATAAGGAGCGAAGGCGACGCGGCGGTTGATGCGGCGAGGGGCGCGGCGATGAGCATGGCGCGTTATCCGCTGCTGTGCGAATCGCGAGCGGGCTACCAGAATCTTTGCCGCTTGCTGACCAGGACCAAGTTGCGGGTGGCAAAGCACGCGGAGTCGTCGGCCACGTTGGAAGAGCTGGCCGGGCACGCGTCCGGGCTGGTCTGCCTCACGGGCGATGAG
>JBGPLR010000247.1:0-5607 GCA_041486545.1 Terriglobia bacterium | reverse complement strand
GGATTCCGAGTTCCGCCGCGCCCAGAGTGATGGCGCCGGAGCTGACCAGCACAACCTGGCGGCCGTCGTGCACCAGGGCGGCAATCCCGTTGGCCAGCGCAGCAACGTGAGGGCGGTCAAATTCGTGCTCCGCGGTGCACACCACACCGGTGCCCAGCTTGACGACCACGAGGCGCGCGCTCACCAGCAGCGAACGGCGGTCGCTGGCGTCACTCGGGTCCGGCTTGGGGCGCGTGGGCATTCCTTATTCCTGTCGGGCAACTTCTTCGGGCAATTCTAAAACGTGGACAAAAACAAAAAACCCGCTGCTTGGACAGCGGGGGATATGTTTGCTTTTTGTCCGAAAACTGATCACTCCAGCCCGCGCTCACCCAGCGCCGCATACCCGGCACACGGATGAGGCGGCCAAAGGCAACGCACAGACACCGGAAGTAATCACGATGGCCGACTATAGCGAACAATCATCGCGGTTGCAAGACCAATTCCGTGGCGAAGCTTTTGTCCCGCGCCGGCGTTGATGCGCTCTGCCCGGCGGTAAAGAAATGTAAAAATACTGGCCTGAGGCGGGGGAGTCTGCTTATACTTCCACCGCTTGGGGACTGCGAGCATTTCCTATTCTTAAATAATTTCCGTGCCGATTGTACCGGTCATTCTTGTGTTCTCGATCTGGAGGGTTGCCATGAAGAAGTTTGTCTTGTCGCTGATGTTGCTGTGCGCTGCGTGGTCATTCGCGGGCGAAGCCAAGCTGCTGCGCCATCCCAGCTACCATAATGGGAAAGTTGCGTTCAGCTACCTGGGCGACATTTGGGTCGCCAACGAAGACGGCAGCAACCCGCAGCGGCTGACGGTGCACAAGGCGCGGGACGTCTATCCGCGCTTCTCGCCGGACGGCAAGTGGATTTCTTTTTCGTCGAACCGCTACGGCAACTATGACGTGTTTCTGATTCCCTCCGAAGGTGGCGCCGCCAAGCAGCTTACATTTCATTCCGCGGCGGACATCGTTGTCGGCTGGTCGCCGGACAGCAAGCGCGTTTTGTTTCAGTCATCGCGGGGGCTCATGTATCCCGGCATTCCCAACTTGTATGAAGTGGCGATTGACGGCGGCCTGGAGCGCGCCGTCCCCACCGACTGGGGCTACTGGGGCAGCTACTCGCAGGATGGCAGCAAGCTGGCGTTCAATCGCCATCCCATGGTGTGGTGGCGGCAGCATTATCGCGGCAGTTACGCGGCTGACTTGTGGCTGATGGACGTAAAGGACAAGAAGTTTACCCATCTCACCGACGGCGACTTCAAAGGCAATTATTTCTGGCCGCTGTATGCGTCCGATGGGTTTATTTACTTTGTGTCTGACCGCACGGCGGATGAGAGCAAAGCCAAGCCGGGCAGCCGCGAAGTGATGAAGAGCGCCAACAACATCTGGAAGATCCCCGCCAAAGGCGGCCATGCCGAGCAGGTGACGCATCACACCGGCGGCCGCGTGTTCTTTCCGGCCATATCCGGCGACGGCAAGACCATTGTCTACGAACAGGATTTCGGCGTGTGGAAGCTGGACGTGAAGTCCGGCAAGTCTTCGCCGATCAAAATCAACATTGCCTCTGACGATAAAGAGAATGCGGTCGAGACGCTGACCATCCGCAATGATGCCGAAAGCTATGATCTTTCACCCAGCACCAAGCGCGCGGTGGTGACCGTGCACGGCGAGATTTTCTCCATCGCTACCGACCGCGGTGACGTGCAGCGGGTGACGCAGTCTTTTTCGCGCGAAGGCGATCCCGCGTGGTCGCCCGACGGCAAGCTGATCGCGTTTGTCTCTGACAAGTCCGGTCGCGACGAAATCTGGATCGCGCACGAAGACGGCACAGGTCTTAAGAAGCTTACGGAGAGCGAAGGCGAGAAGCAGGCCATCCAGTGGGCGCCGGATTCCAAGGCGCTGATGTACGCGGCGTCTGACCACAAGCTTTACCGCTATGACTTTGAGACGGCGCGGGGCGCGGTGATCGCCAGCGGTGAAGCCGGCAACATACAGGGAGCGCGCTGGTCGCCCGACGGCAAGTGGGTGGCATATTCTAAGTTAGACCACGATCTGCGCCCGCACGTTTATATTGTTGCGTCCACCGGCGGCGCGGAAAAGCATGTAGGCAGTGACGAATTGCTCTTTGCTGAAACCTCTCCCGCGTGGACGCCCGACGGCAAGCACCTGTTGTTTCTTGCCGGACTGGCGCAAGCCGGTAGCGCTGTCCAGCGCAGAACCATGGTCCAGGTGCATTCAGTTGCGCTGACCAAGGAAGAAAAGAACCCCGCCGACCGCGGTGTGGACGATGAAGAGCAAGCCCAGGCCGCCGACAAGCAGACGCGCACGCGCGAGGTTCCGGGGCGCGGCGAGGCCCCTAAGCCGGACGTGAAGATTGATTTTGACGGCATCAATCGCCGCTCGCGTCAGATCACGCGGCTGAGCGACAACGTGACCGCGGTGACAGTTTCGCCGGACAGCCGCACGTATGCGTTTGTGGCCATCGCCGACCAGGATGGGCGTCCCGTCTCCACGCTGTACACCATCGCCGAAGACGGCGTGCTGCCAACCGTGGTGACGACCGCAACACGCGCACCGGAAGGTGAAGAAGGCGGCGGAGGATTCGGCGGACGCCAGATCAACTCCATCAAGTTCTCCAAAGACGGCCGCGCCATCTTCTTTATGGAAGGTGAAGGCCTGTATCACGTTGACCTTGGACCGGCAGCAGCGCCGGGTGCAGCCGCTCGCGCCGGCGCGGCCCCCGCCGCAGGGCGCAGCTTTGAGCGCCGCCGCGTCAGCTTTACCGCGCACGTGGAAGTGGACCATCACCAGGAATGGAAGCAGGTCTTCAACGAAAGCTGGCGGGTGATGAAACACCGCTTCTACGATCCGGAAATGCACGGCGCGGACTGGGCCAAGGCCCGGGAAATCTACGAGCCGATGATGGACTACGTCGCCGACCAGGAAGAGATGCACAACGTGGTGAGCCAGATGATCGGCGAGTTGAACGCGTCGCACACCGGCATCAGCTCCACGCCCAGCGCGGAAGAGCGCGACCACATGGTGCAGACCCGTTATCCCGGATTTGAGATGGAGCCGGACGCGTCGGGCTACTACAAGATCAGCTACATATATAAGGACGGCCCGGCTGACAAAGACTTCGTCAACCTCAGCGTGGGCGAATACATTCTGGCCATTGACGGGCACGAACTCAAGGCCGGCGACAATTACTGGAAATACTTCACGGCTTCCCGTGGACAGAAGATCCATTTCACCGTGAACTCCAAACCGGAAGCCGCAGGCGCGCGCCTGGTCAAGGTGCAGCCGGCGAACCAGGGCGCGTACACCACGCTGCAGTACGACCGCTGGGTGGAACAGCGCCGCGCCATGGTGGAGAAGCTTTCCGGCGGCCAGATCGGCTACCTGCATATCCGCGCCATGAACGCCGAGTCGCTGCGCAAGTTTGAACGCGACCTGGTGGAAAACCACACGAAGAAGGCGCTGGTCATTGATCAGCGCTTCAACCCCGGCGGCGGCATTGACCAGGAGCTGCTGGAAATCCTGAGCCAGCGCCAGTACCAGTACACCAAGCAGCGCGACTCGGTCACCATCACGCGGCCGCAGTCGGCGTTCTTTGGTCCCATGGTGGTGATGGAGAATGAGCGCTCCACCAGCGACGCAGAAGTTTTCCCTGACGGCTTCCGCACGCTGGGCCTGGGCAAAGTGGTGGGCACGACCACCTACGGCGCGGTGATTGGCACGGGAGCGTACCGCTTGCTGGACGGGTCCTCGGTCCGCACGCCCGGCACCGGCCTGTGGAACGTGAAGGGCTACAACCTGGAGAACTACGGCGTGCCGCCGGACGTGGACGTGGACAACACGCCGGAAGACTTCCTGGCCGGCCGCGACGCGCAACTGGAAAAAGCCGTTGAGGTGTTGAAGGAAGAAATCAAAGCGGGGAAGAAGTAAGTTCGCGGACGCAACGAAAAGTGTGGGCGGCAGAGATGCCGCCCCTTCTTTGTTTGGCCGCGAATTTCGCGAATGAACACGAATCTGGCGTGGACTTGATTCGCGTTTTTTTGCGTTGATTCGCGGCCTCGCAACACTTCACATGTAAATTCCCGGTAACCGTCGCCACCCAAGTCGTTGATTCCTCACCATCCCCGCTCAACAAATCCTTACGCTCCGCTGTTCACTCTTTACCGTAATCCTCCCAACCCGGGGTTTGAACCCTGTAGAGGCGCAAAAGCACCTCGGGGGTCAAGATGAAATACCTGAAGAACAAGTGGACAATCATTGGCGTACTGCTGGCGGCCATCGCCGGGCTGGCGGCGTTCAAGCTGGAGCAACCCAAGGCGCCGCAATACTTCACCGAGAAGGTGCAGAAGGGCGACGTGCAGAACGTGGTCCAGGCGACGGGAACCATCAACGCGGTGACCACGGTGCAAGTGGGCTCCCAGGCGTCGGGGACCATCCAGACGCTGTATGCGGACTTCAACTCCCATGTGAAGAAGGACCAGATCGTGGCGAGGATTGATCCGTCACTGTTCAACGGAGCCTTGCTCCAGGCCAAAGCCGATCTGGCGGATTCGCAGGCGAACCTGGGAGTGTCGAAAGCCAACCTGGCGAAAGCCCAGGCAACGGCGGCGCAAGCCAAGCTGGATTTTGACCGCTACACCACGCTGGCTGCTGAAGGCGTAGTGCCCACGCAGCAACTGGATACGGCGCGGGCCACGTGGCAAAGCGCGGACGCGTCGGTCAACGCGAGCAAAGCGCAGGTCGCGCAGGCCGCGGCGCAAGTGCAGCAGAAAGCTGCGGCGGTGACGGTGGCGCAGACCAACTTGAACCACAGCATCATTCGTTCGCCGATTGACGGTACGGTGATTGCCCGCAGCGTCGACGTGGGCCAGACGGTGGCTGCGTCGCTGCAGGCGCCGACGCTGTTCACCATCGCGCAGGACTTGACCAAGATGCAAGTCTACGTGAGCACGGACGAGAGCGACGTGGGCGCCATCCGGCCGGGACAGCAAGTCAACTTCAAAGTGGACGCTTTCCCCACGGACACGTTCAGAGGAAACGTTTCCGCGGTGCGGTTGAATGCGACGACGGTGCAGAACGTGGTGGCCTACACGACGATTGTTGATTTCGACAACCCGCAGTTGAAGCTTTTCCCAGGTATGACGGCGTACGTGAACGTCCCGGAGGCCACGGCGACCGACGTGGAGAAGGTCCCCAACGGCGCATTACGCTACAAGCCGGACATGACCGCAGACCAGCTGACGGCTGCGTTGCAGCAGGCGGGAATATCGGCGACCAAGACCGGGCGCGGAACTGGCGCGGGTGGTGGAACTAAAGGTGGACAGGCTGGGCCGCAAGGGTCGCAACCGCCCGCGGTGACCGCGGTGGTATGGAAGCTGAATGCGGGCAGCAAGCTTGAGCCGGTGCAGATCAAGCTGGGCATTACCGACCACACGACAACGGAAGTGGCGCAGGTGATGAAGGGATCGCTGAATGTTGGCGACCAGTTGGTGACCGGGTCGGCGGCGTCCACACAGAAAGCCGGCACGACCACGGCTGCGCCTCTGGGCGGACAGCAG
>JBGPLR010000246.1:0-5608 GCA_041486545.1 Terriglobia bacterium | reverse complement strand
GTTTGCGCGCGGGCAATCTCTTCATCCAGAACGATGATGTTGGTGATTCCCGGGGCAACCACGGTCTTGGAAGAATGCCAATAGATTTCGACCAACGACGGAACCGCGGCCGCGGTCGGCGCGCCGGCCGATTGCGCTTCCATCTGTGAACACACGGCAATCGCCAGCGCGACGAGCACTGTTGCGAACGATGCAATGTGGATGCGGGTCTTCATCAAGCCGTTTACTGCGGTCCTTTCACCGTGAACGGAAGCTGCTGGGTGTCAATGCGATCTTCGCCATACGACACGGTCAGCACCGCGGTGTAATCGCCCGGCGGCAAGTTGCCGGTCCAGCCCACATGGACGCTGTTTTTCTGTCCCGGCAGAAACCGCTTGACCTCTTCCTGGTTGTCCGCCTTGGCAGCCAGCTTGTGGCGTGCGTCCAACACCGCCACGCGCGCCAGCGGGAAGATGTGCGTATTGCCTGCGTTGAGCAAATCAAAATCCAGGCTGAGGCCCTGGTTCGCCGATGGCGGCGCCAGCTTCACGTTGCTGAGTTCAATCTTGAAGTCTTCCGTCTTTTCAGCGCTGAGCAGCACAAGGCAGCCCAGACGCATCTTGGTGAAAACCTGTTTGCCGTCCTTCTGATCGTTGAAAGAAAGTTCCGGTTTGGAATTGATGAACAGGACCGCGTAGTATCCGCCGCGGGCATCCGCGGGAGGCGTAACAATGGCCTTCATCTTCTGCGTTCCGCCGGCAGCGACTTGAAATTTTTCCGGAACAAACTGGATCCAGTTGGCGGCGGAGCGGGGCGAAGTACCGGGAGTGGAGAAAGTTTTTTCGTTGCGGTCGTTGTACCACAGGTCGGTAATCTCCACGCTCATCTCCACCGCCTGGTTCCCGCTGTTCACGGTGGAGAGATCCAGTTGAAAAGGCACACCGGGCTTGAAGGTTTGTACGATCTGGGCGGGGGCCAAGCCGACCGACTGGGCCGGGGAAATACCTCCGAGCAAAAGCCAGCAACCTAGTGCATAAATAGCGAGTTTAAGAGGAAAGTTTAAGTATTGCATTAAGGCACCGTAATGGTAAAAGTGAGAGTTGCGGAATCAGTTCCGGCAGTGGCCCCGAGCACGTTGCTCGTGGACACGAACAAGCCGAGAAACTGGGTAAGCGCTGCGCGGTTAGGAGCTGTGTTGGTGATGCGCGTGGCCGCTGCGGCGCTCTTGGAGATGGCGGCATACGGCCCGGCGCCGCTGGCTGCAGTGTTCAATTGCAACGCCGTCGCATTCACAAAGTCCGTACTTACAAAGACGGAGATGGTCGCGGTGGTGGAAGCAAAGTTGGAAAAGGCAGGCTGCAACAGGTAGGGCGTGGAATAGATCACGCCGCCGGTGGCGGGTACGATCGTCAATCCAGGCGCCGGGCCAATTCCCAGACCGTTGACGGTGCCGAAATTCATGGAAAAATCTGCAGCAGGGTTGATGGTCAGCCCGCCGGTGGCTGTGGCCAGGGTGAGCCGCACCGCATTCTCCACGATCTCATTGGGATTCTCCAATCGCAATTCCGCGGTGCTGGTTTGATTCGTCGTCAGGTCGGTGGCGGTAAATGTCATTCGGGCCGTATCGTTCCCAGTAAAGGCGCCGGGGCCGTTATTATCGGGCAAGAATATTGCCAGGCCGGCGGTGACGATTTGGTTATTGAGGACGCCGGGCGCGGCAACAAAGGTCGTGGGAGCGCCCGGGTTGGTGGACATGACGGAAAAATCTCCGGGCGAAGAGCAGGCTGAGGCTGCGGGACAACTTTCCAGGACCAGCGCCAGGGGATGCGCAAAACTCCTGGTCACCACTCCGGTGATGATCGCTTTGTGAGTACCGAGTCCGGTAACACTCAGCTGAATGTGTGTGAAGTAGAGAGCGCCGTTGCTGAGCGGGACCACGGTTACACCGGCCGCAGGCGTCCCCACGCCGAGGGCATTCATGGTCCCGAAAGAGCCTTGCCAGTGACCTGCTTGGATGAGAGCGATGCCGCCGGGCGCGGTTGATAGCTGAAGGACCTGGGCCGCGGCGGTTTGACCGGCTACGAGAATAGCCAGGACCAGAATGACGAGAGTGGCTCGCTTGCGCTGAAACACGATGCCACGCAAGTTGGCTTGCAGCTCATCCGTCTGAAGAGTTGGGCGTAGATGTTTTTCATTGCTCCGCACTCTCATCATTCCGATTCATGGCCATGTCAATAACCGTCCGGATTGCGCTACTGAACGGTCAGAGTAAAAGTAACGGTTGCCGTCTGGGCGCCTTGCAAAACGGTGGCGCCGTTGTCTGGTTTCACCGCAACGCCGATGAAGCGCGTCAACTGCGTGCCGCTTACGGTCCCCGCGGCGCTGATGGTATCCGCTGAGGCCACACCCAACGCGGTAAACGACGCTGCGCTGGCAGGCACCGTGCCGCTGTTGGCGCTGTCACGCACGATGAACACGTTGTTCGGGGCGCCGAAGTTGGTGGTCACCTGCGCCGAGACCGTGGTACCGGCGAAGGCTTGATGGCTGGTGAACACCGGAGTAACGGTATAATCGGTCCAGTAGACGGCGTTGTCCACGCCGGGATTCGCAGGATTGAATTTATTGCAATTGCCGGTGTTGATGCCCAAGGCGTCAACGTTGCCGAAGTTCATGGTGTAATCCGGCGTGCCCCCCGTGGGAACAACGGCACAATGGCTGATGCCGGCGGTGGCGCCCGTGCTCAAGGTAAGAGATACCGCCTTCTGGATGGTAGCAGAAATCTGCAGGGTCGGTGAGACGGTATTGGTGTTGGTCGCCTGGGTGCCGGCGAAGGCAGCTGTAGACGCGGTCATCATCGCCGCTGCCAGTGTAAGAACAACGATACTTCTTTTCATGATTAGGCTCTCCTAACAAATTAGCCGTCTGGTGATGACCCTTGGGGGTATCAGGAGGACATCGTCCTGACGTACCTGTACATTGTTAGTCCCTTCTAACTTGCACGCAACAGTACATTGGTAATCAGTAACTTGCAGGAGATTTGGCCGCACATTAGGGGAGTGATCTTAGGGAACCACCCGCTCAATCAGCAAATCGGGTTTACAGGGAATACAGCAACAAAACCGCTATTGGGAAGAGGCTCCGCGCGTTGTGTTAAGAATCGTTGCTCTTGCCCCAGCCTGGTTCCCTGCCTTAGCCAATCGAGCATCTAAGGGAACAGAGGTAAGGAGAAGCTAATGAAGCTGAGAAGTGTGAAGTGGTTCCTGTATGTGGCGGTTTTGTCTGTGTTTGCGGTGTCCAACAGCTGGTCGTCGGCCACCAGCGCCCAATCGCAAGAGGCAATGCGGCGCTTGCAGGAGAGGATCAGCCGCGAGGTTTATCACGAACTGGTGATGCTTCCCGAGTTGAGTATCTTTGATCACCTGGCGTTCAAGGTGGACGGCGGCAACGTGACGCTGTTGGGCGAGGTACGCAACGCGTTCCTCAAAGACAGCGCGGAGAAAGCCGTCAGGCACATTGAAGGCGTGGAGCAGATAAAAAATGAGATTGAAGTCCTGCCCGCCTCAATCAATGACGATCGCATACGCCAACGGGTAGCGCGGGCGATTTTCAGGGACGACCGGCTGTTCCACTATTCGTTGGGTTCGGTCCCTCCCATCCATATTATTGTGAAGGGCGGCCACGTCACGCTCAAGGGAGCGGTAAACAACAAAGTGGACAAGGACGCAGCGGGCATTCGCGCCAACGGTGTTTCCGGAGTCTTCTCAGTGACGAACGAACTCGAAGTGACCCGCTCTGAGGGCAAGAAGTAGCCCGACTGCAGACGTAGAATCAAACAGGACACAACATATAAAGGGCGCAACCAGGGACGCGGACTTGCCTGGTTGCGACAGCTTTGCCAGCGCTTATTGGCGGGCCAACGTACCTGATGCCAAGCAACTGGTTCCCTGGCCGTCGGCGGAGGCGCGCAAGTTGTGGCGATTATCAGAGCAGTAGGCCTTACCTTTGCGGTTGAGCGGCTCGGCCATCACCTGAAACGTTTTGGCGGGTTTGCCGTCGCAATTTTTTAGGGCGAACCGGTAACCGTTGTAAACGCCAGTGGCAAAGGCTGGATCCATGAATCGATAGGCCTCGCCGTCGTCCAGCCCTTTGCCGATGTTGACCAATTCTGAGAGTTCACAAGTGAACCCGACTTGCGGATGCTTTTGTGCGTAAAGGTCCTCAGCCAATGCGATCATGCGCACAGCGCGCATGGGTTTCATTTTGGAAGGCTCCTCATTCATGATGGCTGTTTCGGCTGAGGACATACCACCTGCGCCGGCAGTCACCAGAGAAGCCTGCGTCCAAAACGACTTGTCAAAAATCCGCGGATCGCCGACCGGCAGACGCGCGCTCACCGTGATCGCGTTTAATCGCCAGAGGCCTCCTTGCAGTTTCATGCTGATCAGAAAGCGCAGCGCGACGGGCGTGGGTTCCTCAACCCCGGACTGAAACTTGTGGACGGACAGTTCCATGTCATCTACATCACCACGCTGGTCTTCGCCCACCAGGTGGACTTCAAGCCGCTCATGTTTTTCCGCATTGTTGACGGCGAAGAGGATGCGCCCGGATTCGAAAGTGTCCAGCTTTTCGCCGTTGGCGCTTGTTACCATGTTGATCCACTGCCCGGGATTCAGCCCACCCGAGGTTGAGTTCCGGGCGATGTCAGCCAGTTTCTGCTGGACTGCCGGCGTGAGGTGCTTTTGGAATTTGTCTTCGTTACCGCTGAGCATTTCCAGGATCGCCTGTCGCGGGGACTGGTCGGGCGCGGGCGAAGCCTTAGGCTGGGCCGCGGAAATTGCGGCGGTCGCAAGAAGCGCGGTAAGGATAAATCTACTGCCGGGCGCCATGGTACATCTCCTGAGGTCCGTCTCCTGAGGCTTTTGCCAATCACCTTTGCCATCTTCAGATCTTGGCATCAAGGGAATTACATCCAGTGTGCACCGTAAAAACCAGCAGAGAAAGTGACCTTTGGACAACACCAGACTTCCGTTGGACGCTGGCCCAAGGGAAGACATTGAGAATGCGGGGGTCGGACGCTTCTAAGACAGCGCTTATTTGCGTTGGGAGGCGCGCAGTTCGGCGACGATCTCGCCCGCAGCCTGGCGCGCGATGCCGGCTTGGTTCGGCGGAAAGGAGATGGCGCCTACGCGCGCGTGTCCGCCGCCGCCGTAACGCTCGCAGATCTTGGCCAGGTTGACCATGTTCTGCTCGGTCGTCCAGGGATTGGAACCGACGGAAACTTTGGTCCGGAAGCTGCTGCTGCTCAATCCGACGTTGTATACAGACTGAGGAAAAAGATAGTACGGAATGAACTTGTTATAGCCTTCAAGGTCCTGGTCAGAGATATCGAAATAAACGGTGCCTTCTTTGCACTCTGAGCGTTGGCGAAGAATGTCTATGGAGAGGCGATGACGCTGCAGCAGCGGAGGAATCAGCGCCGCCACAAAAGGCTCCTGAATCACCTGCGCCAGGGGCTCTCTCACCAGGCACGGAATCAGTTGTGGAGGAAACAGCGGGTCACTTGTGGATTCAATCACCATGGTCAGCTTCATGGCCGGCTCGGCCATCTCCACCGCTTGCTGGGGCGAAT
>JBGPLR010000245.1:0-5610 GCA_041486545.1 Terriglobia bacterium | reverse complement strand
GGCCATGAGCAAGGTGCCGCGGCATGAATTCGTCGGGCAGCAGCGGCAGTACGAAGCTTACGCCGACCACCCCGTCCTGATTGGCGAAGACCAGACCACCTCGCAGCCGTATATCATTGCCGCCATGCTGCAAGCGGCGGAGATCAATTCCACGGACCGCGTATTGGAAATTGGCGCCGGCTCCGGCTACCAGACCGCGTTACTCGCGGAACTCGCAGCCCAGGTTTTTGCCGTGGAGCGTTACGCCACTCTTGCCGAAGAAGCGCGAACGGTGCTGGCGCGCCTGGGCTACAGCAACATCACCATAGTCACCGGCGACGGCTCGCTGGGCCACTTTGCCGCCGCGCCCTATGACGCCATCGTCGTTTCCTGCGCGGCGCCGCGGCTTCCCCCGGCGTTGATGGCACAACTCGCTCCGCAAGGCAGGATGGTGATTCCCGTCGGCGAACCGGACCAGCAGGTCTTGCAACTCGTACGCAAATTTCCCGATGGGGCGACCACCGTCCATGTGCTGGAAAGCTGCCGCTTCGTGCCGCTGATTGGGGAACAAGGGTTCAAGGGAATCGGGTGATCGGAACATCGGGTCATCGGCACATCGGGACATCGGATCATCGGCAAGCCCCAACCTTGAGATGTAGCAAGAATGCGAGACTCCTCAAAGGAGTAGGGTGGTCTGGGAATCACTTTTCGTCGCTGACTGCTGAGTGCTGAATGTTGACTGCTTTGCGAATTGTTCCGATGTCCCGATGACCCGGTGTTCCGATGTCCCGATCTCCCAATCACCCGATCTCCATCCAATTCCGCTAAACTATCCCGTGGCTCTTTTCTCCAACATCAAGATCACGCTGGAAATGATCAAGTGGGAGCACTCCATCTTTGCGCTCCCGTTTGCTCTGTGCGGCGCCATGCTGGCCGCCGGAGGATGGCCAAGCCTGCCGCAACTGGGATGGATCGTCCTGTGCATGGTGTCCGCGCGCTCAGCGGCCATGGCCTTCAACCGTCTGGCCGACGCTCAGATTGACGCCGCCAATCCTCGCACCGCCACCCGCGCCATTCCCGCCGGCGTTCTCTCGATGAAATTTGTCGGTGTATTTGTGCTGGCCTCATGCGCCATTTTTGTGGTGAGCGCGGCGCAACTGAACCGCCTGACGCTGTATCTCGCGCCGGTCGCGCTGGCGGTCATACTTCTTTATTCCTACACCAAGCGGTTCACGCGATGGTCGCACCTGGTGCTGGGCTTTGCCCTGGGGATGGCCCCCGCCGCCGCCTGGATTGCCGTGCGCGGTTCGCTCGATCCCCGCATTCTGGTGCTCACCGCCGCCGTCACCTTCTGGGTAGGCGGTTTTGACGTTCTCTACGCCTGCCAGGACATTGATTTTGACCGCGCCAACGCGCTCAACTCCATCCCCCAGGCCTTTGGCGTGCCGCGCGCTCTGCTGCTGGCCCGCGTGCTGCATCTTGTTATGCTCGGGCTGCTGGCGGCGCTGGTGGTGTTGTTCGGCCTGGGCAAGATCGCGCTGCTCGGCGTGGCCGCCGTGGCGGTCCTTCTGTTGTATGAGCATTCGCTGGTCTCCGCCAACGACCTCAGCAAACTCAACGCCGCGTTCTTTGCCATGAACGGCGTCATCGCCGTGGTGTTTTTTGTCTTTGTCGCCGCCGATTTGCTGGTTCGCAACGCGCATTGACCACCTGCTGTTACTGCTTCAGTCCCTGCCTACGTGCCGAAAGCGGCATGCAAGGTTTCTTTCCAAAAGCATTCTTCTTGAGTGGGGCCGCCCTCGCATTCACTCCTGCACCGGTGAGGTATAGTATTTTCCATGATGAGAATCAGACGCTTGGCAATCTTCGCGCTGATCGCGCTGGCCACCCTGGCTCAAGGCCAGACGCCTTCCGGCAAGCCCGATAAAACAAATGACGAGAAGACTCAGCTTTGGTTCGCCCAGACGGCTGCGGTGATCGCCATCAACACCCAGCACCTTGATCTCAACGGATACGCCGTTGCTTATATTGACCACACGATGTGGGCACCGTTGCTCAAAGACAAAGATGCCGGACCGTTCCTGAAGCTGAAGGACGCAAAGCCCGGGCGCAAGCTGGTCATGCTGATCTCCAATCCCGACAAGAGTGTGGTCGGGGTGTTTTTCGACGATGCTACGCCCACGGGTATGGCGGTGCTCAGGCCAGGAGAGAAACTCGCCGGTGATTCCCTGAAAGAGATACCGAAAGACGCGCTTAAGGAGACCGATCAGAAACTGCGCTTCGAAAATGCGGAGCTGGCCAGCGACGACGGCGATCCCATACCCGCATTCAGTATTTCTGTAGAAAAGAAACCGAACTGAGCGCCCCATGAATACGCTGCAGTGCATCCACAACCGGCCCTTGTCATCTGGCAGATGCCGGGCCGCTTTGCGGAGATTTCCTCTCGTCTCCGGGGCCGCTCTCCTCTTGTGCGGCTTCCCGTGCGCCGCGCAGCAGCCGCCTGCGGGCGGACAGAACTTGACCAATCTGGAAGGAGTGGTCGTCAACGCGCTCACCGGCAAGCCGATACCCCGGGCGCTGGTTCAGGTGGCGGGCGGCGGAACGCGCGCCATGCTCACCGGCCCGCAAGGCGAGTTTTCATTTGACGGTGTCCCGGTGGGGACAACCGGTATTCACGTACTTAAGCCGGGCTTTTCTCAGGAAGGCCTTGTTAACGCACGCTCCGCTGGAACGGTTAAAGTCGCTGCCGGGTCGGGCAAAGTTGTGATCAAGCTCATGCCGGAAGGCGTAATCACCGGCCAGGTGACTGACGCGGAAGGAGAACCCCTGGAAGGCGTGCAGATCATGGTCATGCACTCTGAGATCGCGAATGGCACGCGGCGCGTCGTCCCTTCCGGCCGCGGTCAGGCTACCGATGAAGACGGCAACTTCCGCGTAGGCGGCCTGGCGCCGGGCAAGTATTACCTTGCGGCCAAGGCGATCAATCTTGACCGCAGGGTCTTGGGAGCGATGTCCGGCAATCGCCGGCAGGCTTATCCGTCTGTTCTTTACTACCCTGCAGCTCCGGACCTTGAGGGAGCCAGTCCGCTCGATCTCACTGCCGCGCAGCATATCACCCTGCAGATGTCCCTCAAGCGAGTGCCGGCCTTCAAACTCACCGGCACGCTCGCCGGCATCGGCGATTGGAAACAGGTGAACATTCCATGGCTCACGGACCGGTCCGGTCAAGTGCTGGCGATGCCGGAGAAGTTTGATCGCGCCACCGGCATCTTTGAATTCCAGGCAGTCCCTGCCGGAAGCTACTTTCTGCGAGTTGGCGCGATGGGCGAAAGCAACCAGTTCACCTGGACGCAGCGCAGCGTGGCCATTGAATCAGACGTGACGGGTTTAAGGATGGTCCTTGGCGCCGGAACCAGCATTCCGGTTACTGTGCGTGCGGAATTTTCTGCCGACCATTCATCTGGACAGTACCGCTCGTTTTCAACCAACCCGAACGCGGAGCGGACGCTGGCCCGTGTGCAGTTGAACTCGGTTGATTCCAATGAAGGCTTGCTGGGCAGCGCCGGCGGTCCATCTGTCAGCAATTTTTCCAGCCAGACCGTCAACAACGTGACTCCTGGCAGGTACTATGTTCAGGTTTTTCCTCAGGCGAATGGCTACGTGTATTCCGCGCACAGCGGCGGGACCAATCTCTTGCGCGAACCGCTGGTGGTCCCTACGGAAGGCAGCGTTCCACCCATTGAAATCACCCTGCGTGATGACGGCGGCGCGGTGAAAATCCACGTGAACTCTAGCCAGCCGCCGGTGAAAGCCTGGGCGGTGCTGGCGCCGGAGTTCGCCCCCCGGCAAACCCCTGTTCTGCTCAATGTAGAACCCGGAACGGACCGCCTCTACGGCGGCCTGGCCCCGGGCGACTACAAAGTTTACGTGTTTGATTCCACTGACGGTCTGGAGTACGCAAACCCTGACGTGCTTTCGCGCTATAACGCCAAGGCTGTCCGCGTTTCTGTTACGTCCGGCGGCACCGCCAGCGTGGGCGCTGAGTTGATCCACCGTGAGGAGCAGGATTCACAATGATCGTGCGCGCCGCATTTTGTCTTTTGATGGCGCTGGCCTCGTCCGCCCAGCAAGGCGCGAAGCCGTCGTCCGCCCCCGCCGGGGCTTTCCAGATCAGCGGGACCCTGGTGGATTCCACCAATGACCAGCCGCTCGCCCACGCGCGCGTAGCCGTTGCCCCGGTTACCGAGCGCACCGCGATGACCACCATCGTTACCGCCGACGATGGCCGCTTCGTTTTCCCCGGCCTGGCGGCCGGCAAGTACACGCTCACGGCACAACGGCGCGGCTATCTCACGCAATCGTTCAACCAGCACGAGCAGTTTTCTTCTTCGATTGTCGTCGGTGAAGGCCACGAGTCGCGCGACCTGGTCTTCCGTCTCTCGCCGGAGGCTGTGATTTCCGGCACCGTCACGGATGAGCAAGGTGAAGCCGTGGCGGAGGCCCAGGTGCTCTTGTTCAAAGTGGGAGGCAATGGCGATACCGGCGTCCATATCGCCAATCGCAACGTGACCAACGACGAAGGAGCTTACCGTTTTGGCCATTTGCTGCCGGGGAAATACCTGGTGGCGGTTTCAGGCAAGCCCTGGTACGCGCAATCAGCGTTGGCCCAAACCACGGGCCGGGTACTCTCGCGCATCAACAACACCACGGCGACCACCACTTTCTCCGGTGATGCCTCCAGAGAAGTGACTGACGAAAGTTCGCCCCTGGACGTTGCTTATCCCATCACCTTTTATCCCGGCGCGGTGGACGCCGCCGCTGCCGAGCAGATCTCTCTTTCCCGCGGCGACAAAGCTGTTGCTGACGTCAGCTTGCAGCCGGTACCCGCGCTGCATTTTCGCGTGAATGTGGACGCTGCTGTTCAGCAGGCCAACGTCAGTCTGCAATCGCGGATTTTTGATACGGTCATCTCTCTTCCCACTGAGAGCCACGGTGTTGATCGCGGCAAGGTAACTCTTTCCGGTGTGGCGCCCGGACATTACACCCTGAGATTGAACGACTACAGCAGCGGCCAGCAGCGCACTCTCAGCGAGCATGAAGTTGATGTTTCCGGAAACGGAGACCTGCTTTCATCGCAAACCCAGCCACTTGTGCCCCTCACCGCTTCGGTACAAATCGAGCCCGGCGTGACCGCGCAGGGACAGATCGTTGTTTGGCTCTATGACAAGAAGTCTGGCGAATCGTTCGCAGAACGCCTCAACGCCCAAGGGGCAGCCGAATTCAGCGGAGGAGTCCCGCCGGGGAATTATGAAATTTCCATCCGCAACGCCTCGGGTGCGTTCCTGAAGAGCATTACCTCGGCTGAGGTCAAGCCGGTAGGCCGCATGCTGCCTATCAAAGGTCCTGGCGCCGTGAAGATTGCTCTGGTGCTGGCCGCAGGCCAGGCCCGGATCACCGGCGTAGCTCTCAAAGACGACAAACCGTTTGCCGGCGCCATGGTCCTTCTGGTCCCCGCAGACCCCGCGCACAACCAGGTCCTCTTTCGTCGCGACCAGAGCGACACGGATGGCACCTTCACTCTGGCCTACGTGGTTCCCGGCAAATACACGTTGCTGGCTCTGGAAAATGGCT
>JBGPLR010000244.1:0-5614 GCA_041486545.1 Terriglobia bacterium | reverse complement strand
TTCGACACGATCTACGCCGAGGGCCAGCGCCGCTACGTGGAGTCGCTCTCCGCCTACGCCCGCCAGTTCTTGGAGCGCATTGAAAAGCCCGACGTGGACCTGATTGACGGCATTGCTCCGGCCATCGCCATCCGGCAGAAGAACTCCACGCGCAACCCGCGGTCCACCGTCGCCACCGCGACCGAACTCTACGACTACCTGCGCCTGCTCTACGCCCGCGTAGGCCGCACGTTCTGCAAGCTTTGCGGCGCCGAGGTAAAGAAAGACACGGTAGACGAAATTGCCCAGACGATTCTTGCGCTGGACGCCGGCACGCGCCTGAACGCCGTCTTCCCCGTGCGACGCGCCGTGATAGCCGATACCCGGGGCGTCGAAAGCCGGGGTACTGAAAAAACCAAGCTTCGCGGCAAGAAAGCCAAGATCGAAGCTGAAGCCGCCGCGCAAGCTGCCGACGCCGCGCTGCGTGAGCGTCTCTTTGATCTTCGCAAAAAAGGCTTCAATCGCCTGTTCCAGAACAATCAGGTCTTTGAGTTTTCCACCCCGGAATCGCTGCTGGATATTGATTTCAACCAGCCGCTGTTTGTGCTGGTGGACAGGATCGTCGTGGGGCCGGACCAGCGGTCGCGAATCGTGGAAGCCGTGGAGCAGGCCAATCGCGAATCGGGCGAAGTGGTCTTTTTGGAGGCGCTCCGCGAGCCTGCGGCGCTCCGCGAGCCTGCGGCGCTTCGCGACTTAGAAGCGCTCCGCGAGCCTGCGGAGTCCAACGATCCATCCGCCCCAAGCAAAGCCAAAGCGCCCAGGCAGTATCGCTTCTCCAACAAATTTGAATGCAAGAATGACGGCACGGTCTATCAGGAGCCGGAGCCCCGGCTGTTTTCATTCAACAATCCGTTTGGCGCGTGCCCGCGCTGCCAGGGGTTCGGCAACACCATTGATTTTGATTTGAACCTGGTCATTCCGGACAGCAACAAGACCCTGGGCGAAGGCGCCATTGAGCCCTGGACCAAGCCCAAGTATCGTACGCTGCAATCTGATCTGCGGAAGTTCGCCAAGCTCAACAGCATTCCCATGGACATCCCGTGGGCGGACCTGGATCGCGACCACCAGCAGATGGTGCTTGAAGGGGACGGTAAGTTTCCCGGCGTACAAGGCTTCTTCAGCCTGCTGGAGCGCAAGAAGTACAAGCTGCATGTGCGGGTTTTTCTGAGCCGGTACCGCGGATACGCGCAGTGTCCGGAGTGCGGCGGCGTGCGGCTGCGCGCGGACGCCCTTCAAGTAAAGGTTGAAGGCAAGAATATCCGCGAAGCCACGTCGCTCACCGTGGAGCAGGCGGCACAGTTCTTCAACAACTTGAACCTTTCCCGCGAACACACTGATATCGCTGGCAAAATCCTGGAGCAAATCCAGGAGCGGCTGAAGTACTTGAATGACGTCGGCCTGGAGTATCTGACGCTGGACCGCCTCTCGTCCACGCTTTCCGGCGGTGAAGCGCAGCGGATTCAGCTGGCAACATCACTCGGCTCTCGCCTTGTCGGCGCGCTGTACGTGCTGGACGAGCCTTCCATCGGGCTGCACAGTCGCGATACCGCGCGGCTCATCACCATCCTCCATGAGCTGAGGGACCTGGGGAACACCATTCTTGTGGTAGAGCATGACGCCGACGTGATGCGCGCCTCTGACCGCATTCTTGACCTTGGCCCCGGCGCCGGCGAGCACGGCGGCCGTCTGGTGGCCGCGGCGACCTATGAAGACCTGAAGAAGTTGCCGGCTTCCCTGACCGGGCGCTACCTCAGCCACGAGTTGCGCATACAATTTCCCCAGAACCGCCGCACGCCGGGTGTGCCCAAGCTGCGCGTGGAAGGCGCGCGCGCGCATAATCTGAAAAACATTAATGTGGAAATTCCGCTGGGCATGCTGGTGGCGGTGACCGGCGTGTCGGGGTCGGGCAAGTCAACGCTGGTGCACAACGTCTTGTATGAAGCGCTGGCGGCGGAAAAAGGAATCACCGCTGGCCCGGGACCAGCCGCCCACGGATTTAAGGACGTCACCGGCGGACAATACGTCGCCGACGTTGTGCTGGTGGACCAATCGCCCATCGGGCGCACGCCGCGCTCCAATCCGGTGACTTACATCAAGGCCTTTGACGTCATCCGCGAAGTGTTTGCCTCCGTCCCCGAAGCGGTGAAATGCGGTTTCAGCGCCGGGCATTTCTCCTTCAACATACCGGGCGGGCGCTGCGAAACCTGCCATGGCGATGGCACTGTCACCGTCGAAATGCAGTTTCTCGCCGACGTGGAACTCATCTGCGAAGAATGCAAAGGCGCGCGCTACATGCCCACGGTGCTGGCCATCCGCTATAAGGGCAAAAACATTCATGAAGTGCTGAGCCTCACCGTCCGCGAAGCCATGCACTTTTTCTCCGGCCATCCCAAGATCACGGACAAGCTGCGCGTGCTGGAAGAAGTGGGCCTGGGCTACTTGCGCTTGGGACAATCAGCCACCACGCTGAGCGGCGGCGAAGCCCAGCGTATGAAGCTGGCGGCGCATCTTATGCCGGCCGGCCGGCCGCGCGCCTTTGCTTCCGGCACGGAAACCGACGAAGAACGCGAGCAGCGCAAGAAAGCCCGCGCCGGCAAGGGCATGCTGTACATATTCGACGAACCCACCACCGGCCTGCACTTTGACGATGTCAGCAAACTCTTGGCCGCCTTCCGCAAACTGATTGAAGCCGGCGGTTCGGTCCTGGTGATTGAACACAACCTCGATGTAATAAAGACCGCCGACTGGGTGATTGACCTGGGCCCGGAAGGCGGCGACCGCGGCGGTGAAGTAGTGGTAACCGGGTCGCCGGAAACTGTGGCAAAATGCAGCAAGTCACACACTGGAAAATGGCTGTCCCGGGTTTTGCGCGACGAGGCTGTGCAGTCGAATGGCCACAAGTAAACTCATCTCGGCGATACTGCTGGCAGCGCTCTCCGGGCAGGCCGCGCTGAACCAGGCGTCCGCTCCGGCGAAGAAGGGTCCGCCGGCGGCAACGCAGGCTCGTCCGGCTGACAGCTTGCAGGAAGCTGAAACCCTGCTGCAAAACCAGCAGTACGCGCCAGCGGAAGAGAAGCTTCTGGTAGCCGTGGCCACCGCAGCGAACAATCCGCAAGCCTGGTTTGATCTGGGCTTTGCCCAGAGCCACCTGGACAAGATCACAGCCGCGATCGTTTCCTATCGCAAAGCGGTTGAGCTGTCTCCGAAGTGGTTTGAAGCCAACTTGAATCTGGGCGTGGCGATGGCGCGGTCAGGCGATACGGCGGGCGCTGTTCCTGTGCTGAAGCAAGCTGTGGAACTCACGCCCATTACCGGCGGGCCGCAAGCGCGCGGCCGGGCATGGCTGGCGCTGGCAGAAGCGTTGGAAAATGCAGGCAATGACGCGAAAGGCGCGGCGGCCGCTTACGACAAAGCGTTCGAATTCAAAGCCGGCGGACCAGAATTGCTGGTACGGGCCGGCATGTTGCTGGAAAAAGCAGGCGATGCAGCCGGCGCGGAATCACACTTGCAGAAAGCCGCGGAGGCCGGCGACTCCGCGGGCATGGCGCAGCTGATCAACCTGCTGGCCAGCCAGAAGCGGTACGCTGACGCCGAAGTCTGGCTGAGCAAATACCTAGATCAGAACCCGCAAGATGCTTCCGCCCGCGTTCAGTATGCGCGACTGCTGGCCTCAGAAGGCAAGGAGACGGAAGCCATCGCCGCGCTCCAAGCCGTTGGCCCAACGGCTCGGCCGGCGGTCGCCAAGGAACTGGCTGACCTTTACCTTGCCGGCAAGCAATACAAAGAAGCTGAGGCTGCCCTGCAGCCGCTGGTGGAAAAGGACCAGCGCGACCCGCAGCTCCACTTGGACCTGGGCATCGCACTGCTCTACCAGTTGAAGTATGCGGCCGCGGAGAGCGAGCTGCTGAAGGCGCTGCAATTGAAATCGGACATGCCTGAAGCCTATGGATATCTGGCAGACGCTGCGCGGGAAAACAAGCACTACGAACTTGCCCTACGTTGCCTGGACGCCCGCGCCAAATTTTTGCCGGAGACACCGAAGACTATTTTCATCCGCGCCACATCCTATGACAATCTTAGGATGTACAAGCCGGCCGCGGACAATTACAAAAAGTTCCTGGCGGTGTCGGGCGGGAAATATCCCGATCAGGAATTCCAGGCCCGGCATCGTTTGAAAGCGATAGCACCTTAATTGAAGAACCTTAAGTCGCAGACGACGAGTTCGTTGAGTAACGATTTGCACAAAATCCGGCGCTAACTTTTCGAACATGAGAAATATCACGAAGGCTCGCATTCATCTCGCAGTCGCACTGATGTTCAGTCTGGGCCTGGCGGTCCATGCGGCGCAGAAGTCCTTGGAGCAGATCAAGTCTGAGGCTGCAGCAGCCAGCGGCGGGCAACAAGCCAGGCTTTATGCCGAGCTGGCACAGCGTTTGGTGGCCGTGGCGGCAGACCAGTTTGCCCAGAACGATATGGCCAAAGGTCAAGCGACGGTGGAGGAAATCCTGGGGTACGCCGCCAAAGCGCATGATATTGCCTTGGACACCCGCAGTAAGATGAAGGAAGTGGAAATCCATCTGCGGCAAACCCAGCGCCATCTGGAGAGCGTGAAGCGGACGCTGGTGACCGAAGATCGCCCGCCGCTGGACGCCGCCGAAAGAAAGCTGTCTGTCATGCGCCAGGAACTGATGGACGTAATGTTCGCGCCCAAAAAGAAGGAGCCAAGAAAATGAAGGCCGCAACCAAAATCACCTTGCTGCTTTTGCTCCTGGTGGCCACTTCTTTCGCCGGACGGCGGCGTGATCCCCTGACGGATGCTGAGGCCGATCAGCTTCGCGAAGTGGCCATGGACCCGTACAAACGGCTGAAACTGTACATCAAATTTACTGAGGCCCGGCTGGATTCCCTGGACCAGGTGCGCGCCGATCCCAAGCAGGCCGAAGGCCGCGGCAAGAAAATCCATGACCTGCTCCAGGACTTTACAACGCTCATGGACGAGATCAATGACAATCTTGACCAGTACCAGGGACGTGCGCTGAGCAAGGACGACCGCAAGGACTTCCGCCGGGGCCTGAAAGAAGTGGTGGTCGCCTGCGAACGCTTTGAGGCCCGCCTGCGCGCGCTGAAGAACGTTGCGCAAAACGATCCTCAGATGCGTCGCGAAGCGCAGGATTTCATGTTCGCTCTTCAAGATGCTCAGGACGGCGTCAAGTCCAGCGGCGATATGGCCCGGGAATATGCGGAGATAGTAGAAAAAGACCCGGCGGCGGAAAAGAAGAAGTAGTTCTCCCGAGCAAAGCGAGGGATACCTATTACCGGAAGAACTTTTCACGCGAGTCAATTCCAACGCCCACAAATATTTTTGCTTCTGCAATTGATTCGTACCGGTTGGCGCGGAAAGATTCGCGTGAATTAGTGGCCGCTTCTTGGCGATAGGGATTCCTCGCTGCGCTCCCAATTTCAGAAACAAGCCTTCGCAGGCAAATAACCTGATGACCTCCAAGATAGCTGCCATCTTCGAGCAAGCCTACCGCGAGTTGCGTCCGCAGGCGCCGCTGCCGGAATTTGACGTGCG
>JBGPLR010000243.1:0-5635 GCA_041486545.1 Terriglobia bacterium | reverse complement strand
TGTACTTTCCCGGCGACCCCCTGCTGCCGTTTGATCCCATCTACAACTGTACGGCCGATGAGCAAGCCCGCCAGCGATTGATCTCTGTCTTCGACTGGGACAGCACGGTCCCTGACCAGGCTCTCGGTTACCGCTTCGACTTTATTTTGCGCGGCCGCGATGCCACGCCGTTTGAGACGAAGCCATGAGCCTGCCGGCCACCACGTCGCAAACCGTCGGGCCGTACTTCCGGCTGGGTTGTGATCCGCTGAATTGCTCTGAGATGGCCGCACCCGGTGTCGCCGGGGAACGCATCACCATCCAGGGACGCGTGCTGGATGGCAACGGAGACGGCGTCCCCGACGCCATGCTTGAAATCTGGCAAGCCGACGCAAACGGCAGGTACGCACATCCGGAAGATCTGCAGGAAGACGACAAAGAAAGACTGCCCGGCGCAAACTTCAGCGGCTTTGGCCGAATTCCCACCGACGAGCAGGGAATGTTCAAGTTCAGCACCATCAAACCTGGTCCCGTGCCGTGGCCGGACGGCAAGCCGCAAGCGCCGCACCTTGTGGTCTCAATTTTCATGCGCGGGCTCTTGATCCGCCTGGTGACGCGGATTTATTTCGCTAACAATCCTCACAATGACGCTGACTACGTTCTTGGCCTGGTAAGCCCGGAGCGCCGCGCGACGCTGATGGCCAGCCCGGCCGCTGGCGATAAAGATGTGCTGGAGTGGAATGTGTTTCTGCAAGGCAAAAGCGAAACGGTTTTCTTCGATATTTAGCTAGGCTGCAATACGTGGATTAATCAGAATTCTAGCGTGGAGACGCAATGAACACTCAGAAGCCGAACCCGACGCAAGACGAAACCCCTGCGCCTCTCTCTGCGCGCTATGAATTTGGCCTGGTCGTGCTGGTGTTCTTTACCTGGGGCGCGGTCTTTCTTGACCGCATGAGCGTGCTCTACCTGGCTCCTTATATTGCGCCTGCTCTCCGTCTTACCCACGCGCAGGTGGGATTGCTGGCTTCGTCGCTGGCGGTGGCCTGGGCCTTGTCGTCCCTTTTCTTCGGCGCTGTTTCTGATCGCGTTGGCCGCAGGCCGGTGCTCATCCCCGCGGTGTTTGCGTTTTCCGTCCTCTCGTGGATCTCAGGTATCGCCAGATCGTTCAGCCAGCTTCTGGTAGTGCGCACGCTGATGGGCGCTGCGGAAGGGCCCACGTGGTCCACCATCACCGCCACGGTGGAAGAATCTTCCGCGCCGGAACGCCGCGGACGCAACGTGGGAGTGGTCGTCAGCGCCGCGGCGCTGGTAGGACTGGCGCTGGCTCCGGTTTTGACCACGCAAATTGCCGAGCGCTGGGGATGGCGCGCCGCGTGCTTTGTCGCCGGCGTTCCCGGGTTGGTGCTGGGCGTTCTGCTGTGGAAGTTCATTCCTCGCCGCGCCGCCACCGGTTCTGCCAGCCATGCCAAGCCTACTTTGTCGGGATACCTTTCGTTGTTGCGCCATCGCAATATGTGGCTGTGCTGTCTCGGCAGCATGGGTTTTATGACTTGGCTTTGGGTCATGCACACGTTCGCGCCGTCGTATCTCACGGAAGTGAACAAGAGCTCAGGCACGTCCATGGGGCTGATCCTGGGCGCCAGCGGGCTGGGAGCTTTCATTTGGGGCATGGTCCTGCCCTGGCTTTCTGATTACACCGGACGCAAGCAGACACTGCTGATGGTCGCGCTGGTGTCAGCCGTGGTTCCGCTGACCTACCAGGTTCCGTTCTTGATTAGCCATCCCTGGCTTATGGCGACGGCCGGCTTTGTCGCGAACGGTGGCCAGGCGATTGCCGCGCTCACGCTGGTGATTATCCCGTCGGAGACCGTGCCGCCGCAGTTTCATGCCACCGCGATTGGCCTGACCACGCTGTGCGGCGAGATATTCGGAGGCACCATCGCTCCTGCTGTCTCCGGCCGCATCGCGGACCGCTACGGTCTGGTGTCGTCTCTCTGGATTGCGGCGGCGGGCGCGCTCCTGGTTTTTGTTGCAGGCATTTTCATGCGGGAGACGGCGCCGTCAAAAGCGGCTCGCTAAACGCTACGCCTCGTGCCCAGCAGAGGGCCGTTGACTTCAGATAAACGACTGTTGCGCTCGGGCGGTATTCCAATTAGCTTTTTAGCTTGTTGCGGCCAATCGCCGCGCGCGCAGGAGGAGATGAATGCCAGTGCGGTTGATTGACAGTATGGCCACCACCGCGCCGCTGGCTGCCGTGTTCTCTGACGAATCCGTCTTACAGGCAATGCTGGATTTTGAAGTTGCGTTGGCCCGCGCTGAAGCGCGGCTGGATATCATCCCGCACGCAGCCGCGGAGTTGATCGCCCGCGAAGCCGGCGCATCGGGCTTCGATGTGCAGGCCATCACCGCCGCAACGCTTCGCACCGGGACGCCGGCCATCCCTCTGGTGGAGCAATTGACCGCGCGCGTCCGCGCGAAAGATCACGCTGCGGCTGGCTTCGTCCATTGGGGCGCCACCAGTCAGGATGTTTGTGATACCGCGATGGTGGCTCTGCTGTGCAAGGCGCGGGCGATTCTCTTTGCCGATCTGGCGCGCCTGGAGCAGGCGTTGCAAATTCTCGCCGAAAAGCACGGCCAGACGGTGATGCTTGGCCGGACTCTGCTGCAGGCTGCGACTCCCATCACGTTCGGGTTGAAAGCGGCCGGTTGGCTCGCCGCCATTGCGCGCTCGCGCCGCAGACTGGAGAAGAGTTTCCAGCAAGCCTGCGTCTTGCAGTTTGGGGGCGCCAGCGGAACTCTGGCGTCTCTGGGGAACCACGGCCTCGCCGTGGCCCAGGCCGTGGCCGACGAACTGAAGCTCACTCTGCCCGACGCTCCATGGCACACGCATCGTGATCGTCTGGCTGAACTGGTCTGCTTCTGCGGCGTGCTGGCCGGATCGCTCGGCAAAATGGCGCGCGACGTCAGCCTGCTGATGCAAAACGAAGTGGCGGAAGTCGCCGAGCCTGCCGCAACGGGCCGCGGAGGCTCTTCCATCATGCCGCACAAACACAATCCCGTGGGATGCGTGTTGGCGCTCAGCGCGTCCGGCCGCGTTCCGCCGCTAGTGTCAGCCTTTCTCTCTAGCATGGTCCAGGAACATGAGCGCGCCGCCGGAGGCTGGCAGGCCGAGTGGAGCATTATCTCGTCCGTCATCAGCGCCATCGGGCTGGCGGTTTCTGCCATGGCTGAAGTTGCTGAAGGACTCACCGTGGATGCCGCGCGCATGCGCGCCAACTTGGATGCTACTCGCGGAGCCGTTTTCGCCGAGCGCGCCATGATGGTCCTGGCGGACAGAATGGGACGCGATGCAGCCCGCAAACTGGTGGCAGAGGCCGTGCGTCTCAGCCGGGAGCAAGGACGAAACCTAAGCGCGACCCTGGACGCCATGAAGGACTTGCCACCGGGCGCGGCCGCGCTTCTGGCTGATCTGGAAAAACCCGAGCAATACCTTGGCGCCGCGGACGAATTCCGAAAGCGCTTGTTGGCAGCCGCAAAGCAAGAGCATTCAGACAAGGAGTAACCAGTTGCCTTTCATCGCCGTCAACGGCACGCGGTTGTTCTATCGCCTGGAAGGGCGCGATGACCTCCCGGTCCTGGTCCTCTCGCATTCCCTGGGCTGCGACCACAGCATGTGGGATCCGCAAATGCCCGCGTTGCTCGAATATTTCCGCGTGCTGCGCTATGACACGCGAGGCCACGGCGCGTCTGCCATCCCCCAGGGCGATTACTCTCTGGAACAACTTGGCCGCGAGCCGCTGGAGTTGGCCGGTGCGCTCGGCATCAGCAACTTTGCGTTTTGTGGATTGTCCATGGGCGGCGCGGTAGGTCAATGGCTGGCGCTCCATGCGCCCGGAAGCGTTTCATCGCTCGTGCTGGCCAACACTTCACCGCAGTTCGGCACCCGTGATGCGTGGGACGCCCGCATCAAAGCGGTTCAGGAAGGCGGCATTGCGGCCATCGCCGATGCGGTGATGGGACGTTTCTTTTCTCCTGGCCGCGAAGCCGGCCCGTACTCGCAATCAACGCGCCGCGTGCTTCTGGGCACCGACCCCGCGGGTTACGCCGCCTGTTGCGCCGCGCTGCGGGACATGAATCACAAAAGCGTGCTGGGCAAGATCACCGTACCCACGCTGGTGATGGGCAGTGATCGTGATCCTTCCACGCCGTGGGAAAGCAACGGTGACATCCTGGCCCGTGGAATTCCTGGCGCAAAAGCTATCGTCTTGTCCGGCGCTCACCTCTCCAACCTGGAGCAGCCGCGCGGGTTCACCGCGGCGTTGCTGGAGTTTCTGCTGGCGTCGCACCACCGCCCAGACGACGCGCTGGAAGAAGGTATGCGCGTTCGCCGCCAGGTGCTGGGCGAGGAGCATGTGGACCGTGCCATCAACAGCGCCACCGCTCTCACCCGCGAATTTCAGGAATTGATTACCCGCTACGCCTGGGGGACAATCTGGTCGCGTCCCGGGCTGGACCAGCGTACCCGCCGTTTGCTGGTTGCGGCGATCACGTCATCTCTGGGACGGTGGGAAGAGTTTCGTCTCCATCTGAAAGCCGGTCTGCAGCAAGGTCTGGAGCTTTCCGACGTGAAGGAAGTGCTGCTGCAAGTGGCAATTTACGCGGGAGTTCCGGCGGCAAATACCGCTTTCAAAATCGCACAGGAAATTGTTGAAGAATTGAACGCCCCCAAAAACTAGCAGCCGTCTTACGATATTTATCCCTGTGTCTGGTACAATTTATTTCACAGAGCAGGGACAGCTGTTCTGGGTCCCGTTTACCTGCAACAATCCAGCCAAGAGCATCGTGTCCTGATCGAGCGCTGGCGCTTGAGTGTCCGGTGACGATGGCTGAAGCAGAGAAACGGGAAAGCAAGCAGATAGCGAGCAAATGATTCAGGTTTCCCACTAACCTGATGCAACAAGCTGGGGACGTAGTTCAGTTGGTTAGAACGCTGCCCTGTCACGGCAGAGGCCGCGGGTTCGAGTCCCGTCGTCCCCGCCACATTCTAAAGCACTTAGTTAATTATTGGACGAATGGCCATGTTCCCGAATGTTCCATTCGCGCTGTCGTTGCCAAAGATCAGGTCCAGAACCCGGGCCTGCGCTTCGCGCTTAGCCGCTGGGATGGCCTGAGTATAGTGCTCCAGAGCCACCTTCTGAGAGTTGCGCAGCAGTTCCGCCTGCGTCGCAATGTCCTCCCCATTGGCCCGGAGCATGGTTGAGAGCGTGTGACCGGAAAGTATGCCAGCCCACGTTCTTGCTGATCCCTACGCGCCTCACCACCGCCTTCAGAATCTTGCGCAGACGCTCAGGCCAGTAAGGTTGCTTGCCCTGCATCTGTGGACTCGCAAAGACCCAGTCTTCCGGCTTGCAGTAAGGAGTGAGGCGGCGCCACTCTCGTAGCACCGTAATCTGGAGATCATGCAGCGGGACCGCTTTCCTGGAGTTTGCCGTTTTGCAGTGATCGTTGATGCGCTGATGGTAGATGCTTCGCCGGATGGACATTTGCCTTCCGTCGAAGTCCAGATCTTCCCACTTCAGTGCCAGGGACTCACTCACACGTGGACCATTGCCAAGCCCGAGGATCGCCAGCGCCAATTCGCGGACCTCCAGCG
>JBGPLR010000242.1:0-5650 GCA_041486545.1 Terriglobia bacterium | reverse complement strand
TCCCGCCGTGAAGAGCGCGGCTGCATGCGTTGCGACGTTGAAGTGTCTCCCGGGAAAATCGTCCACGTTTTCAACGTCCACCTGGGTACCGGTTACATGGAGCGCCGCAAGCAAGCGCACATGCTGCTGAGCCGCGCCGTCCTGCTATCACCGCGCCTCAAGCATCCGCGGCTGGTGCTGGGCGACTTCAACGAGTGGACCCGCGGGCTGGTTTCACGCATGTTGCAGCAGTCCTTTGAGAGCGTGGACATTCAGCTCCATCTCAACCGCCGCCGGACTTATCCTGGAGTCCTGCCGCTGATGCACCTGGACCACATGTATTTTGACCGCTCGCTGGCCCTGGAAGAATTTGTGCTGCATCGCAGCCGGATGGCGCTGATGGCCTCTGACCATTTACCGCTGCTGGCGGAGTTCCGCATGGCCGGCAAGCAGCGTTAGTCCGCGGACCACTGATTCGGCCACGAATCGCCAACGAATGGGAGACTTGTTTTGAGCAAGGTGCTGGCCTATTGCGGTTACTTGCACCGGCCGGAGATTTCGCTTCCGGCCAGCGGAGTAGCCGGCGCGGACGTCCAGGAGATTGCACAGGACAACCTGCGCGTGCTCTGTTCCGCCGTGGATTGGCCGCTTGCTGCGGCGGCGATGCAGCGGCATGCGCTTGAGTTTCACAGCGTGGTTGGTTCCTTGTTTCGTCAGACTTCCATAGCGCCGTTCAGTTTGCTTACGGTTTTTGCCAGCCACGAATCTCTGGCCGGGTTTATCGCCCTGAACCGGGAAGCCATCGTCGCTGACCTGGACCGCCTGAG
Organism: Terriglobia bacterium; assembly: GCA_041486545.1. Lineage (GTDB taxonomy): Bacteria > Acidobacteriota > Terriglobia > Terriglobales > Acidobacteriaceae > Angelobacter. The sequence goes on along the minus strand of JBGPLR010000242.1, from coordinate 4,844 downwards.
CGGTTGCGTCCAGATGGAGTGCGTGGTGTACGCGATAGGGACCAGGAGCGACGAACCACCAGGGCCGGCCCGGGGACGTCCGGCGCCCAGTTTGGAAGCGCTGGACCAGGTGGTCAGGCATGTGCAACAAGTACGCAACGCTGTTCAGGTCTTCAGCCGGGAGATCCTGGTGCGCGACGTAAGAAACGGCAGCCGAATCTTCGCTTTGGCGCGACGCGGGGAAGAGAAGCGCTTTCACCAAGCCCTGGAACGCTTGCCGGTGGCCGCGCCGGTCCTGCGGCGTATTAAGGGGCCGCGACCGGCCGCAGAGTTCCTGAGTGTCCGCCTGCAAGCGCCTCGGCCCGAGGGGACAGCCTTAACCTGGTGGGGCGAGCCAACCTGAGCACGCAGGAAAGACATCACACCCCCCGGACTAGCTGATCCAAGTGGACGGAAATTGGATGAACCAAGTGTTGCAATCGCTTGCGCTTGCAAGGGTTGACAGCCTGCGGCTGCGCTGGGTACGATCACCAGGATCGTGCGGATCGGCGCCGTCCTTAGGGCGATCGCTCGCTGTACTCTTCCTTGAGATGCGATTTGTGCAACAGTCAATCTGTGTGTATGGAGTTCCTGACAGCCGTCCGGACGGCGGAACGGCGCCTGGCCAAGGGCTGGGAGAAATTTGCGGCCGCAAAAGAGAGAAGGCCGGATTTGACGGATTTTTACACCAGGGTCCATCTGATTCCGCATGAGGCGCCTTGGCGGAACGGAAATTGAAATTGCGGAAAGAACCATCGCGGCGCGACGGAGGCAAAGTACTGAGCCTTCCGCGCCGCGCAGGTGATACCGGTAATTCTTGGGGGAGCAACTTGGCTACGGCCGAATTGCGATTCCAGCCCGAAGGTGTTGGCGGACGGCGTGTCAAAAAACCGCGCCGTCCGGCTGCAATGCGTCTGCTCGACGCCGAGAGCAGCGACGAAATCTTCTCCCTTCTCCTGGAAGAGATCATTGCGCTGGGCTATCCGCGGGCCATGGTGCTGGAGGCCGATTTTCACAGTGGCGACGTTCTGCCCTGCGCAACGCTCAAGTGGCTGCAACCGCAGGCCGGCAAACTGGCCACCACATTGTCCGACGAATCGCATCCGGTGATACGCGTTCTCCACGCCACGCGGCCGGCGGTCCTTACCCGCACCGCCCTGCATAGCCGTCCCATCTATCTTCATCCGGTTCTCTACAGCCAGAACAATGTTTGCTGGGAAGCCGGACGCGTCAGCACGGCGGGCTGCCTGGCGGTGCGCAACTCCCGGCGCGAAGCTCCCATCCGGAGTGAGGACCAGGTCTGCTCCAACTGCCAGATCCACGGCTATGCCGCGGAAGTGGTGGTCGAACTCCCGCGGCGCAGCACGGAAGCCGGTCTGGCTGAGCTGGGCGAACTGATCGAGCTGGCCAACAAGTGTCTCTCCCGGCTGCATCGCGCGCAACACCGTTACGGCCGCGTGCGCGAGATGGAGATCACCATTGCGCAGCTGACCACGGTGATGCAGAGCATGACTGATCCGGTGATCCTGACGGACACCGAACATCATGTGATCATGCAAAGCAAGGCTGCCGAGTGCTTCTTCCAAGCGCCGCCCGGCGCCGGCGAAGGCGAGCTACAAGCGGTGGCTGGCAACCGCCGTCTGTTTTCATCCGCGCTTTCCTCCATGCTGGTTTCCGGAATTGAGCCCCACAAGGACCTGGCCCTGATGGACGCCGCGAAGAACTCTGAAGTCCTGTTTGAAGCCGTGGCGGCCCCCACCTACGGGCCTGACGGCGTCCACGTGGGCGCGGTCACCGTGATGCGTGACGTGACCGAGCTGCGCCGCGCCGGCCAGGAACTCCGCACCAATTTCGACCGGCTGCGCACCGCGGAAGAGGTTGTCCGCCAGGACCGCGACCGCCTCAACCTCATCATCGAAAACGTGGGCGACCCCATTGTGGTTTGCGATCGCCAGGCCAACATCGTCCTGATGGACACCTTGGCGCAAGAGCTGTTCGGCGCTCCAGCCTCCGCTGAAAGCGCCCGCGGTCCGATGCAGAGCAATAATCTGGACCAATTTGCCGCTTACGCGAACGCCTTTACTGCTTCCACAGCCGACCGGGAAACCGCTCCGCTGCAGCTTTACAATCCCGCGCTGCGCCAGGAAATTGAGTATGACGCGCGCTCCGGGAAAATCTTCAGCGAGCGCGGCCATGTGGCCTACACCGTGACCGTGTTGCGTGATCTGACGGCGCTGCGCCGGGTGGAACAGCTCAAAGTGGAGCGGCGCATCCTGGAAATTGAGAAGTTTGCGGCCACCGGCCGCCTGGCCGCCACCATTGCCCATGAAGTCAACAACCCCATGGAGGCCATCAAGAACTCCATTTACCTGCTGGAGGAAATGATCCCGGAGAGCGCCCTTCCGATTTACGAAATTCTTAAGTCGGAAACCGAGCGCGTGGCGCGCATCGTCCGCCAAATGCTGGGCCTGTACCGCAGCAACGAACAGGTCAAGCCGGTCAACGTCAACAGCATCATTGAAGATTCGCTGTTGCTGCTGAACCGCCAGTTGCAGCGCGCCAACGTGGATGTCCAAACCGAATTGGGCGAGCTGCCGGACGTGGTCATCGCCGCCGACCAGATCCGCCAGGTGCTCTCCAACCTTATCATCAACGCCCGCGATTCCATGCCCAAGGGCGGCCGGCTGATCATCCGCACCCGCCACGTGCAAGGCCGCGACGAACTGCGCAGCTGGGTGCGCATCCTGATCGCCGACACCGGCACCGGCATACCGCGCGACTTGCAGCGCGCCATCTTTGAGCCCTTTGTCACCACCAAAGGGGAGAAAGGCACCGGCCTCGGCCTGTGGATCGTCAAAGGGATCATCCAGAACCACGCCGGCCATCTTTCGGTCAGAAGCGTCATAGGAAAAGGGACCGCCTTCAAGATAGACTTGCCCGTCGTTCGGCTATGAAAACGTTCGACTATGAAAACGTTCGACTATGAACGTCCACTTGTAAAAACGCCAGACGGTGCCCCCCTCTTGTGAACGCCCGACAATGAATGCGAGACTTATAGGCCCTGCTTGAAGCACCAGACGTAGCAACGCCCCCTTGTGAATGACGGCCGCAAATTTCGCATCTTGGTGGTGGACGACGAAGCCTCCGTGCTCCTCACCTACCGCCTCATCCTGGAGCACCAGGGTTATGACGTGGTGGCCTGCGGCACCTCGCGGGAAGCCATTTTCCTTCTGCAATACCAGCGCTTTGACATCGTGCTGTGCGATTACTCCCTGGAGGAGCAGCATACTGGCTTCGAGGTCATCGCCGTGGCCCGCAGGTATGACCCCGCCATCCCCGCCGCGCTGCTCACCGGCTACGCCACCAAGGAAACCGCCGACGAAGCCGCCAGCAGGAACATCGGCATCATGATCAAGCCCACGGTGACCGAAGAATTCCTGGCGACCACGTTGAGCATGCTGCAGCGCAGCGGACAAAAATAGGACCATCGAAGCTTTTTCGGCCAAGAAAAAAAGCCCGGCGCGTGGAGCGCCGGGCCAGGGTTAGAGTTGGGTTGTTAGTTAGAAGGTGAACCGGGCTCCAAATTCGCCCACGAACGCGCGGGCAGCTACGGAGCTCGTCGGATTGATGAATCCGATTGCTTTGCCAAAGGTGGTGCTGTCAACCACGTTGTCGAAATTGTTGCCGTAGTTGGCGTGGTTGAACAGATTGAACGCCTGGAAGGCGAGTTGCAGGTTGCGGTGTTCGCCCAGTTTCAGGTTCTTGGCCAGGCGGGTGTCCACATTGAAGTAGGCGTTGCCGCGCTTGTTGAAGATGGGATTCAGACCACAAGACCTATCGTAGTAACCCTGCAGTGTGCAGCCCGGGGCCAGGAGCGCGCCCGCCGCACTGCCGCCACCCATTTGCAACTGGTTGGATCCGGCGATCTCGTTGTACGGCCTGGCTGAACCAATCTGAACAATGGGAGCAAATTCCATGCCCCAAGGCATTCTCCAGATACCGCTAGCGGTGATGTGGTGCCGTTCGTCGTTGAAAGCCGGACCAAAGTCTTCCGGGGCAAACGGGCGATTGGGATCGCGCGGGTAGTAACGGAACGAACCGCCGTCCTCGTCATATCCCACCGCGCGGGCCAGAGTGTAATTGATTGAGAGATCGACCTTGTGGAAGGCACGCTGGCGATAGCTGAAGTTCAAGCCATCATAACGCGAGCGCCCAATCGCCATTTCGTCGCGAACGCTGCCCAGCCTTGGCTGGCCGGCGGCGATGAACGCTGCATCCATAGGACGGATGAAGCCCAGCGCCACGTTCGCGGGATTGATCGGGACCTTGGCGTCCACGTTGATGGTTTTGTTCTCATGCAGGCTGAGCACGTGAACGTATTCCACTTCGATCACGGACTTAGGCGAGATGGACCAGGAGTATCCACCGTTGAATTCTTCGGTGACCGGGCTGCGGTAGTCCGGGTCCATGATGCGGCCCGTGGCGCCCACCGCCAGGTTGTGCGAAGGCGCTGCGATCGTCGGCAACGGATCCACACCAAAACGCCAGGCGTTCAACGGAATGGCGGTACCGGGAACAAGATCGGTTCCGCTCAGGGCAAACAGCGTCTGGAAGATGGTGTTGTTGGCCTGTTGCTCCATGAACAAGGGGATGTTCTGGAACGTGTTGTCAAAGTACATGCCGAAGCCGGCACGAATAATTTGGTTGCCGTGTCCGGTCAAATCGTAAGCCAGACCGATGCGCGGGCTAAATCCCTTACCGTAGTCAGTTGCCTTTTTTGCAACCAGAGCCGCCGCCACTGAGTTGAACGCAGCAGCCTTCTGGAG
>JBGPLR010000241.1:0-5653 GCA_041486545.1 Terriglobia bacterium | reverse complement strand
GGCTGATGCGCGCCAACTACCGCGTGGCTCGCTTGCAGGGCAACTACGAGGGCGCCTTCCGCAATGACAACGGCCAGACCGACCCCAGCATCAGCTCGCTGTTTGACTTCACTACCGGACAACTGGGTGAGCTGGGCAACCAGTTTGCCATTGGTCCGCTGAACACCGACCGTCGCCACGTGGTCAACGGCTTCTTCAGCTACACCATGCCGAAGGGCAAGCTGAAGTCGCTGACCCTGGGCACGGGCATCCGCGTGCAAAGCGGAACGCCTATCAGCCAACTGGCAGACCACCCGGTCTACCAGAACTCGGGTGAAGTGCCGATTGGCGGCCGCGGCGTATTGGGCCGCAACCCGGTTGGCGGGCAACTAGACCTGCAGGCCGATTACCCGTGGAAGATCAACGAGCGTTCGACGATTCGCTTCTCCGCGGCCCTGTTCAACCTCAGCAATTCCAAGCCGGTGCAGTTCGTGGACCAGAACCGCGATCTCAGCGGCGGCGCGGCGTTCTCCAACCCCGACTTCCTGAGACCCGGGAACTCCAATTCAACCATTGGACTTCTCACCGGATTCCAGGAGCCGTTCCGGGCCCGCTTCTCCTTGAAGTGGGAGTTCTAAGGAGCCCGTTCTGATTTGCTTTGGGGAGGATGCATAATCCTCCCCAATTTTTTTCCGCGAGTAGATACTCGGGTGATGTCCGCCATGCAGCGTGCAATGTTGTCAGTGGTTTTCCTGCTTTGCTTCGCGCTTGCAGCCGGGGCGCAATTTGGCCTCGGCGGCAAACGAATCGTGGGGCAGGTGCGGATTGAGGGCCAGCCCGCTCCGCAGGGAGTGCTGGTGTACCTGGACCGTTCCCGGGGAAGAGACTCCTCGTTTGTGAACGGCAGCGGCGAACTGGGCAACACCATGACCGACTCGCGCGGCAAGTTCTCCTTCGAAAACATTGACAGCGGCCAGGAGCATCCTGAAGGCAAGGTCTACGCGGTCACTGTCCGCTATCCCGGATACCATTCGGCCACGCAGATTGTGGACCTGACCGGCTCGCCCACGGGCATTGTCAGTTTTGATCTGAGACGCGATACCAGCAAGGACATTCCAAATGTTCCGCCAGGTGGCCCGGGAGCCACGATTTCAGCCAAGCAACCCGCCACGCCCAGGGCACAGGAAGAGTTTGCCAAGGGCCAGGAGTTGCTGAGCAAACATGATCCCAAGGCCAGCATCAAGAATTTCAAGAGGGTCACTGACCTTGAACCGCAATATGAAATGGGCTACGTGCTTTTGGGAACAGCTTACTTGCAGACGCAGGAATTTGCGCAAGCCCAGTCTGCGTTTGAGAAAGCGGCCAAGATTGATCCCCGCGATCCTACGGCGTTCCTGGGCCTGGGCAATGCGCTGAACCAGCAGAAAGACTTTAGCGGCGCCGTCAAACCGCTGCAGCACAGCCTGGAGCTGGCCAATTCGGCCGAGGCTAACTATGAACTGGGCAGGAGCTTGTGGGGACTGGGCAAATGGCAGGAGGCCGAACCCCACGCGCAGAAGGCGCTGGAAATCAGCAAGGAGTTTCCGCCGGTCCACGTATTGATGGGGAACATCCTGCTGCGCCACCGCGACGCCAAGGCCGCCCTGGCTGAATTTCAGGAATACCTGCGGCTGGATCCGCAAGGGCAATTTGCCGCGCCGGTGAAAGAAATTGTCGCCAAGATCGAAAAGGGCCTGGCGCAGCGGTAGACTTAAAATGAACTTCCAAACCTTTATGCGTCTTTTTATACGACTGTTCCTTCTGTTTCTGGTTGCCGGTCTTTGCAGTTCGGTATTGACGGCCAAAGATTCCGCAAAAGACCTGCCGCCGCGCTACCGCGCGTGGCTGGCCGACGAAGTCAACTACATCATCACCCGCGAAGAGCGGAGCGTTTTTGTCCAGCTTCCGAACGACGAAGCCCGGGACAAGTTCATAGACCAGTTCTGGGACCTCCGCAACCCAGTGCCCGGCGCCCCCGCCAATCCTTACAAGGAAGAAATCTACCGGCGGATCGAATATGCCAAGCAGTATTTGGATGGCGTCCACAGCGCCATGGGGCAGGTCTACATCACAATGGGTGAGCCTAAGCAACGGGCCCGGTACACCGGCCGTTCTGAGGTCCGCCCCATGGAGATCTGGTTCTACCAAAACACCAACCCCGCGCTGCCACCGTACTTCTCCGTGATTTTTTTTGACCGCGACAACAGCGGGACCATGCGACTTTACAGCCCGTACATGGACGGCCCCAGCAAGCTGGCAACGTCGGTGCTAACGGTGAATGACGCCAAGCATTCGCTGCAGAACATTGATCGCGCGCTGGGCCGCGAAGTGGCGCGCACCACTTTGTCGCTTATTCCCGACGCGCCCGTGGACATGCAGAATGCCACGCCTACTCTGGAATCGGACGTGATGCTGAGCGTCCTCAAGAACCTGGCCAACCATCCGCTGACCAAAGCGGAACTGGAGCAGAGACGCTTGGCCGAGCGGGTCACGCACCGCATCATTCTCAACGATGAATTCCTGGACGTAATCACGGTTGCGCTGCGCGACGCCGCGGGCAACATGAACCTGCATTACTTGTTGCGGCTGCACCGGCCGTCCGACTTTGCCGTGCAGCAAGCGGACAACAAGGTGTTCTACAGCGTTTCTTTCGCGGCGCGGGTTTACGGGCAAGACGGCAAGCTGATCTTCAAACAGGAAAAAGATGTTTCCCAATATCTTGACCCGGTGGAACTGGATCGCCTCAAGAAAAGCCTTTTCGGCTACGAGGGCTGGCTGGCCCTGGCGCCAGGGAAGTACAAGATTGATTTTCTCCTCACCAACAAACTCAACAAAACGGCTTATCGCGCGGAGCGCGAAGTGACGGTCCCCGGCGCGATCGGCAAAGGCGTGCGGCTTTCTGATGTGGTGGCGTTCTCCAACGCCGAGTCGGTGGGCCCCAATAGAGACTATCTGCCGTTCACCCTCGGCGGAGTGAAGTTTACTCCCATCACCGGAGAGGGTCTGACGTACACTCCGGGGCAGAATGTGAACATCTTGTACCAGATGTGGGCGCCGGCCGGCGATCCCGCCACGTACACCTGGAAAAACCTGACGGTGGACTACGCGTTTGGACGCCTGGGCGCGAGCGGCGACGCCAAGAGCCTGCATGAAGAAGTCGCCAAGCAACAGTTTGACGGCTTTGGTTCCATGCTGACAGGCAAGAAGATCGCGCTGCCGATGGAAGCGGGCGCTGGCAACTATCGCCTGCTGATTACCGTGACCGACCCGGGCGATCCACAGAAAGTGTATTCGTCGCTCAACTTCCGGGTGTTCGGCGTGCCCGGCACGGCGCCTCCGTATGACGTTCACGACCCAGACCTGGCGGACGAGGTGCGCAAAGGCGTGCCCGATTTTGACCGCGCGCTGTGCTACCTGGCGCAAGACGATAAAGGCAACGCGCTGCGCTGGTTCAAGTCTGCTCTGGCCAAAGATCCGTCGAATGAAATAGCCCGCTCGCGTTTGTCAGGGCTGTATTTTGCCAGGCAGGAATACGCGGAAGTGGCTGCGCTGTTCAGCCGCGTGCCGTTGACTCCGGAGACCGATGAAGAAACCGTCCTGCGCGGCGCGGAGAGCATGGCGAAAACCGGCGACGTCCACCGCGCCATTACTTTCCTGGAGAGCGCGCTGACGCAGCGCGATAACAGTGGCCCGCTGTACCTGGCCCTGGCGAACTATTATCGCGACGAAGGCAACGCGGAAAAGGCCAGCCAACTGGAGTCCAAGGGGCGGGCGCTCAGCAAGGAATAAGCGCGCAGGTTTTCTGGTTTGCCGCGTTCTCCCCAATGCAGGCCTTCCTGGGCCGTCTACAATAGAGGCTGTTACTCCCTTATGCGTAAATTGCTGTTGATCTCGTCTTTGATGCTGTGTTCCGGATTCGCGCTGGGCCAACCTGCAAGTGCTCCGCAGGCCCTTCCTGTCCGCGAAATTACCGGCCAGGTGCGGCTGGGCGGACGTCCCGCGCCCGCGGGCGTAGTAGTCTCCCTGCGCGTTGTCTTCAACCGCGACTTGATTGAAGCCGACCAGGAAGAATCCGTGCGCACGTCCACCGACGTCAGCGGCAGGTTTGTTTTTCATCATCTGGAGAATCTGGGCAACGGCGGGAAAGATCTGTTTGCCGTGAGCACCATCTACCAGGGATTCATGGCCGGACAACAACTGGTAGACCTGAGCGAGAACCTGCGGAGTGACGTGGTGCTGGACCTGCAGCGGATTTCCAACACCCTGGCTGCGCCGAGGGCGGCGAGAGATTCTGCCGCGGTCATCGCGCCGGCCACGGATGGTGAACCTGCGCCGCGCCGGCGGCCACGCAGCCCCCAAGCCCAGGCAGCCGTGGACCGCGCGCAGGAACTGCTGTTTCGCAAACACGATCCTGACGCCAGCATTGCCGAGTTCAAGAAAGCGGTGAAACTCGATCCCTGGTACGGTCCCGGGTACGTGCTGATGGGGCTGGCGTACACGCAGATGCGCCGCTGGGACAGCGCGCAACTGGCCTTCGAAGAAGCCATCAAAGTTGAGCCCAGCAACGCGCAGGCATTTCTAGGCCTGGGATCAAGTTTGAACGAGCAACACGATTACCCCGCTGCGCAGAAGGCGCTGGAAGAAAGCCTGAAGCTGAAACCAGAGTCGGCGGAAGCGCATTATGAGCTGGCGCGGGCGCTGTGTTCGCTGGGCAAATGGCAAGCCGCGCAGCCGCATGCGCAACAGGCCATCGCAATCAATCCCGACTACGCCGGCCCGCACGCGCTGATGGGCAACATCTACGTGCAAGCCGAAGACGCGGAAGGCGCGCTCAACGAATTCCGCGCGTACCTTCGCCTGGCCCCGGAAGGCGACCTTGCCCCTCAGGCCAAGGAAATGGTGCAGCAACTGGAGAAGGTGCTGGTGGAAGACGCAGGCAAGGACCGCTGAGCTTTCTGCAAGCTTACTTTGCCGCGGTCAGCACCACCTGCTGGGAGTCGCCGGCGCTCACTCCACCGAATAGAGTTCTCAATTCGGGATAGGCCTGCACCGGGAAAGCCATGTTGGCGATCGCGAAGTCGCGGCGGAAGTGAATCGAATTGCCGGTGGATGTCCGTTCGAACTTGAATATGGCGAAGTCCGTCTGGATCGGTTGGGTCCGGGGCAGGTCCTCCACCTTGTAACCCGGGGGCAGAGCGATCTGCACATCGTCAACGACGCGGTAGGGATAGCTCAGATACACGGCGGCTTTGCGGTCAGCGTGCGTGAAGGTGGAGTGCTTTTTGGACTCAAATACTGCTGAAGGAACCAGGAGACGTTTACCGGTGACGCCCGCAAACGAGGGGACCTGTACTTTGAATTTTGCGGCCAGGGGCGTTTCCGGGGTGTCCCAGCCACTGCTGGATTCCATTTGCACCTCGGCGCCATTGGGGAGAAGCGCGCGCAATTCATCTTCCAGTTCTTTCTTGCGTCCGGCTTCATCGGTCCTGGCGGCCCTGATGCGGCGGGCCAATGCTTCTTGTCCCGTCCATGACAGGTTGGCAATTCCTGAGGCATCGCCGTTGCTGGTCAGGGTGAGTGCGGCGGTGCGCAAGGTAAGGGTCTTGGTGTAGTCGGGCGGCGGAGTGGTTGCGAG
>JBGPLR010000240.1:0-5662 GCA_041486545.1 Terriglobia bacterium | reverse complement strand
GGGCCGGTGGAGGCGCGTGCCGACCCGCATCCTGAATGCGTAGCCTGACGGAACAGCACCAGCTTGGCGTGGCGATAGGTAACGCCCTGTTTGCCCAGAATCTCTGTCCAGGTTTTTTGCGCGTCGTCCAAAACAAAAACCACAAATTGCTTGGTGGGTTCTTCGCTGGCGCTGCGCTCCGGGTTGGGACGGTTGATGGTGGTGCTGGGAGCGCCGCTATTGCCGCTCAGGAAAGCGAAGAAGTTGCGTTTGAAGAGAAAGCTGAGGATCAGCAGGATGATGACCCCGCCAATGCCGATATGCGGCATGCCAAAACCGCCGAAGCTGCCGCCGCCGCCGCTGGGCGCTTCGTCGCGACGATCTTCTACATCGCTACTGTCTCCGCCGGGTGTCCACTTCATTCTGCCCCTTAGTTTACTTCTTACTTCACGATTGCGCCGGTCTTGGCATTCACGTAGGCGGCGTAGCCTGACTTCTTGTCGCCCCACTGCAGATACCACACCGCTCCCGGAAAGCGCGAGGAATTGCCCAGGGAGATTGTCAGTTCCTGGTCGGGATGTTGTTTCAGCCAGCGGGTCGCCTGTTCCGCCGCTGTTTTGTACGCTGCGTCGGAATCCAGGACAAGTTCATCGTCCGACGTCGCGAATGGCAAGGCAGTGCTCGTGGGACCGCTCCAGGGAATCGGGTTGCCGATGGTGACGCCCTTGTAGATGTCGGGCGGGTGGCTGGCCACAGAATATGTGAAGATGCGGGCCTCATGCTTGCTGGGCGAGCCGAAGGTGGCCGTCCACATGACCGCGTTGCCGCCTTCGTTCTTAATGCCGGGAACGCTCTTGCTGGCCAGCGCCAGGGGCGCCAGGTCTTTGGCCCACCCGTGCGCGGATTTGTACACTTCCCACAAAGCTTTTTTCCCGCTCACCGGCTGCGCCGGCGCAGAGGCTTGGTTGGCGGGAGTAGCGGTCTTGGCATCGCCGGACGCGGACTGGGGAGCCTGCTTGCAGGAGGCCAGCGCGATCACGGCAACAACCAGGGCAAATTTCAGGCGGCAGGTTTCCATCATGGCAATCACCTCGATGCGTCACCGCTCAAATCTGTTCCCGCAATATTAGTGCAAATCGGGACGGATGTGCGTGTGATCTGCGTCACCACCGTCGTCCTTGGGGCGGAGTGCTCGCCGGGCTGGAGAGTTGACGCGCGCGACCGCCGCCTGCAATCATGGGGTAATGACCGAGCGCACCCTCAAGATTGTACGCTTTATCGGCGCCACGCCCAGCACGGCGTATTGTGACGTCTGCAAGCTGGCGTTTCGCACCCGCACGGAAAACCTGCAGGATTCTGACCGCGCCAAAGCGCAGCTGCAGGCAGACTTTGACCAGCACGAGTGCCGTCCTGAAGAACAAGCCGTGGACGAAGCGCTGTTCAACATACTGTAAAGGCCCGCGTTTATGGCGCTGAGCGCCCGCCGTCGTGGCCCAAAGAAAAAGGCCGCCTTGCGGCGGCCTTTCCAAGTGTTCAGTACAGCAGTCGTGCAAGCTTTTCGAGATGCGTGTCGAGTCGCTTCTCTTAGTCGCAGGCAGCTCCAATGTTCTGGCAGAACCTGGGCAGAGCAGTGCCGCCGCTGGCGCCTGTGGCCGGAATCGTGATTGTCTGCTCCGTCATCGCGCCATTCACCATCACCATGCCGTTGGGTACGACCAGCGATGGGTGATCAAATGGCGCGCTTTGGGCACGTACGCGCTCATCCGTCAGAGACTTCAGGAAGGCCACCACCGCAAGCGTATCGTCTGCGCTGAAGCCGGCCCGTTCCAGGTTGGGGTCCACGTCGGCGGAGGGGAAGTCCCCGCCGCGGCTGTAGAACTCCACAACCTGGGTCAGCGTTGCCTGGCCGCCGTTCAAGAAGAACGGACCAGTGAGTTCGATGTTGCGCAGCCCGGGAGTCTTGACCGCTCCGCGCACGCTCACCGCCGCACCCGCGGGCACCGGCGTCCCGGAAACCAGTCCGTGGGATGCCATGGCAGCCACGGAGAGGGAAGCCAATCCGGAAGGATCGCCGGCAGCCAGACCCATGTCGTCCGTGGTCGGCCGCAGTCCGATGTTGTGGAACCCAATGTCATGCCATGTGCCGCCAGGCAGTTGCTCAACCACGCTTCCGTGGGAGAGCACGTTGGAAACCGTGGCATCAGTCAGCTCAGCGCCGTTATGGCAGTTGCTGCAGCCGCCTTTGCCGGTGAAGCGATTCAAGCCGCGCTGTTCCAGACCGTTGAGAGCTGTCGTACGCCCTTCCATGAACTGGTCGAAGCGTGAATTGTCGGAAACCAGGGTCGCTTCATACATCTGGACGGCAACTCCCCAGAACATGGAGAAGTTGTATTCCATCAGAGAGAACTCGTTGGTGTTCTGCGGCGTTCCGGTGTGCAGGAAGGCGCCGCTGGCGTCCACCACCGCGTTGGAATTCCACCACTTGGACTGGAAGGCAGCTTTCACCATGTCCACGTAAGTGCTGCTCAGACCCAGGCCGGGAGCAGCGCTCAAACTGGATAGAACGCTGTCATCGGCTGCGACTGTCTGGTGTGCCAGGGGTTGAAGCGAAAGCATCTTCTTGCCCATTTTCACAAACGGACGCCCGGTCGCCGACATTTCCACGTCGCTTCCCGGAGGTCCAACCGCCTGCGAAGCCAGGGCCGAGTTCGACAAACGCAGGGCCACCGGTTTGAAGCCGTTGGCAGCGCCGGAGTCTGTTTGCAGAACGCGGGCATTGGGGTCTCCCAGGCCAAAGGGATTCACGCCGTTGAAAGTGCCTTGGGCGCGGCCGTCCCAGAAGTTGCGATAGTTAAAGACCGCGTTGATGGCCGAAGGCGCATTGCGCGGTGTGCTGCGCCGCACGTTCATCGGCGCGCCATTGGACATGGCGCTGAAAACTGAGTCGGACACGTAGGACTCGTCTTCTTTCCCCTGGCCGAGAATGACGTCGTTGAATTTGTAATCGTACACGCCCTGCGATCCGGCGATGTTGTTGTTGTCAGACAGCACCGCGGAACCAGAGTTGCTGATGTCTGACAGCTTGTGGAAGGGGAAATCCGATGCCTTCAGGGCATGGTTCGCGGGAGTCAACGAGCTAAAGGTTGTGGAGTCCGGCGAAGAGTTGCCGTTGCCGTCCACGCGCCGCAGCCCGGGATCAATCTGGTTCTGCCAGCGCGAATCCGCGCCGGCGCCGAAATGGCAGGTTGCGCAGGCCGTCATGCCGTCGCTGCCGAATTGCATGTCCCAGAAGAACGCCTTGCCCAGAGCAATGGCCGCCTTCCTGTCAAAGACCACGTTGTTCAATTCGCTGGCCGTGGGTCCGGGGATGGAGATGGTTTTCAGCGAAGCCAGTTTGCGCTCGCCGCCACCGCCTGTTTCGCCGCCGCCGCCCTGGCCGCCTTTTCCTTTGCCGCCACCGCCGCCACCACCATTGTCATCGCCGCCGCCACCGTTGCCGCCGCCAGCGTTACCACTACCGCCATTGCCGCCACTTGCATTGCCGCCTCCTCCGTTTCCACCGGAGCCGGAACCACCGTTTCCACCGGAGCCAGAGCCGCCGCCACCAGCGTTGCCACCGCCGTTGCCGCCGCCGCCGTTACCGCCGCCAGCGTTACCACCGCCGCCGCCGTTCCCACCACCGCCGTTACCACCACCGCCGTTCCCACCACCGCCGTTCCCACCGCCGCCGTTGTCGCCGCCACCAGCGTTACCACCGCCACCGTTGTCGCCGGTGTGCTGGTTGTTGCCGCCCCCATTGGAGCCGCCACTGGGGTTGCCAGGAGCTATCGCTGAATTCCCGCTACCGGTTGAGGCTGTGAGAGTTTTTGTGTTGGAAGTAGGCTGGAAACCGCAGCCGACCATCGCGATTGTGTAGCTTGCGAAAACCAGGAAAAACAGTTTTCTCAAGTTGCCTTGGGACATCATTGTGTCGCTCCTATGTGCTCCACGATCGGCGCACCTTGCTGGGCCTTTTCCCGGATGGCAGGTTCTATTGCCCGCCAACGGCCCTTTGCACAGGAGCCAAGAAGAAAAACTGGTCTTACCTAAACACACGTATACTGCGGGGCCCCGGTGCCAGTCTTGCTCGTGGCTTTCGTCGCCAATCCACACGCTGCTCATCAACAGCGCGCGGGGGGAGTCCTCAAATTTTTGTGTGATGCCTGGCCGGGAACAATCCGTGGAGATACGATCTCGCGCGGGGTGATCCGGAAGCATCCACCCGTCGATTCGTGGCCAGTGTGCGTCCGCAGACTTGGAACGTGATTAAAGTGGCATTAAAGTTTCTAACAATCGGACTTAGAGTTTTTACCGATCAGATGTGTATCGCTGTGCGATATGTGAAACTCTCTGCAGTGCCACTCCATGTCCCATGGAGCTTCTCATTTCATTAGGGAATTTAACTCCGCTCTAATGCTTTTCTGCGAAATCCCGCGCCATGATGGCGTTGGTTCAAGCTTGGCTGACCAGCGAGGACCTTTCCCCCAAGGGCAAATTTACTTCCGGACGGAAGGGGAATGCTATGCAGGACCTGAGGTATTTCGAGAACAAGAATACGGCGGGCGGCTGGATAAGGATTCTGGCCGCGTTGGGTGTGGCCGTGCTCTATGCGTTCTTGGCGAACGCTAGTTTTTAACCGGCCCCGGCGGCTGACCGCTCTCCACAGCAGACCGCCGGCGCCCGGCAGATTCAGAGAACAGGACTTGGCTGTTTAAAAGCCAAGGTCTGGCAGAGTTGGGATGGGTTTGAAAAACCCGGTGTGGTTTGTCCCACGCGGGCCTGCTTCACTCGGGGACGCAGCCAACCCCCAAATCAGCACAGTCGAACCTGGCTGTGCTGAGTTTTCTTAGACCCTAGTCTTAGAACGGCGTTTCTTAGAAAACGCTTTTTTAAAAACCCTGCTTGATCAACTCCGCGATGTCCAGCTTGCCGCCGGCGTTCGCCCGCATCATCTTCTCCGCGTATTTCGCCAGAACGTCCACTTCCACGTTCAGCGGATCACCTGCGCGCAAGGTATGCAAGTTGGTTGCCTGGTAGGTGTGCGGGATGATGGCCATCTCCACTTTCCCGGCCTGAATCGCCGCAACGGTCAAACTGATGCCTTCCACGGTGATGGAGCCTTGTGGCACCACGTAGCGCGCCAACTCCTGCGGAATCTCTACGGCCAGCCGCCAGTCTTCGCGATCCCGGACCTTGTCCAGGCCGGCGAGCCGGCCCACGCCGTCCACGTGCCCTTGGACAACGTGGCCGCCCAGGCGGTCCTGGGCTCGCGCGGGCAACTCCAAATTGACCAGCGAGCCTGGTTGCAAATTGCCCAGCGAAGTGCGCTTGAGGGTCTCCTGCGCCAGATCGGCGGAAAAGTCAGTGTCGCGAATTTCCACCGCGGTCAGGCAAACTCCGCTCACGGCAACACTGTCACCGGTCTTGAGTTCGCCCGGGACAGCGTGGGCAGTGACGGTGATCCGCGTGAGCGAGCCGCCGCCCTTGACCGGCGCCTGCTGAATGCCGGCAATCCGCCCGGTTTCCTGGATCAGACCTGTGAACATCAGACGATTACCCGCTCTCCCCGCCAGTCATCTCTGCATTCTCTGCGTCCTCTGCGGTGAATCTTGTGCTACTTCGCGTCCTTTGCGTCCGTTGCGGT
>JBGPLR010000239.1:0-5664 GCA_041486545.1 Terriglobia bacterium | reverse complement strand
CTCCGCTGCCGGAACACAGAGCAGCGCAGTTGGCCACGTAGACAAATCTTCCGGTCGGATCGACGGTAATCCATCCCGGCCCTGAGCCTGCTGGGAAAGGAGATCCCGGTACGGGGCTCAAAGTTCCATCCTTGGCGATTGCGTAGCCGGAAACGTCATTCGATACCAGGTTCACGACATAAACAAAGCGCCCTCTGGGGTCCACGGCCACGCCATTCGGAGCACTGCCAGTGGGGAACGACGGAGTCGTCAGCGGCGACAGGGCTCCATTTGCATCAAGATTGAATCCGAATATGGCGTTCGAGTTCTGATCCACAGCGTAGGCAAACTCAGCCCGGCCCCTTTCGCTGGCTTGAGCCGAACTCTTCTGAGAAACTGCAAACCATGCGACGAACAATAGAACAGATCCAATAAATGGGAAATATCTAGATTTCATCTTCACCCTCATTGTATATATTTTCATTTTGGCTATACTTTCCTTGTAGTCTTACCGACTCCATCAACCTAAGCATTGTAGAAACATTTCAACATCTTACTATCTATGTTGTAGCAACTATATAACCGACAAGCATAATAGCTTCAGTTACCCAAGGTCAACAACCTTACCAGACGAGGTGCCACTGTCTCCGTCTTACGAAAAAGCTATAGCTCTTGCTCTACAATCACAGTAAGTACGAAGACCTTTTTAGTTGTAGAAATCACTAAGCCTCGGGAATTTGCCCACCAAGGACTGAATGAGGTCACTGTCTTTTTTCGCTATTGATTCGCTCTACGATAAGCAGTAAAATGCTGGAATTTAGGATTTTAGTGCTTGGCTACTTGGCGAGAGCGAGCCCTGAAGGGACTTGGATCTCACAGTCTCAAAACGCCACCCATTGCGATGGATCGCCTAAACCCTTTGGAATGCTAGTTGAGGCCACCCGGGGGTGGGGGGATAAGAATCGGGTGATCGGGTGATCTGAAACCTTAACCACGAAGGATACGAAGGGACAATAAGGAGTTGGGTGATGAAGAATATGCGGAATGAACCTGCCAGGGAAGAGGCTGAACGGACGCCGGAAGAACGCTACGCATACTACCGGAGATGCAAAGTACTCCGCGCGAATGGTGTGCAATGCAAAGCTCCCGCGATGAAAGGCGAAAACGTCTGCTACAGCCACCTGACGGATGCGGAGATGGCACGTCGACGAGAAGGCCAGCGGAGGGCCGTGCTGGAGGAGGCCGCGCGGCAAATGCGTGCGGCGGGTGCGAAGGATTTTGCGGTGAAAGAGGTTTTCGCCAATGGCCGGGCAATCCAGAAAGCGCTTGGAGCGATGTCGGAAGCGGTGATTCGAGGGTCAACCGACCTGGAGGCGGCGGGAAGACTGGCACAGGATCTGGATTGCGCGGTGAGAACGCTGGTGGGAAGAGAGAGGATTGGCTGATCGGGAAAACCGCTTCACCACCGAGGACACAGAGGAACCGTCAGCGGCGGCGATTTTGGGTAGGAACGCACAATTAAGAGTCCGCGATCAAACGGTAAAAGGGGAGCACAGGCAAGAGTGCTTGTGCCACACGGGCGCAGTTGCCCCGTTCCCTGCACCAAACGACGATTGGCCCTTGGCTTCTAACCGCTTGGATTCTCTGCTATTTAGCCTTGGCGGGAAGATGGTAATATAGAATTCTTAAACGTCCCCTCAACGCGCCCGATGCGGTGTGCGGGGATGGAAGTGTCCCAAGGGCAGAAGCAAGGTTGGGGTCACGAAAATCTGGGCCAGGAAAGAGAAGCAACAAAAACACATGCCATTAAAAACACTATTTCTCAACCCCCCGTCATTTGAGAACTTTGATGGTGGCGCCAGTTCGCGCTGGCCGGCCACCCGCGAGATTGAGTCGTACTGGTATCCGGTGTGGCTCGCCTATCCGGCCGGCATGCTGGAAGGCTCGCGTCTGCTGGACGCCGCTCCGCACCACGTGAGCGCGGAAGAGACCATTGAACTCACCAAGCAGTATGAGTTCCTGGTGTTGTTCACCAGCACGCCCGGTTTCCCCGGCGACATCCGTCTGGCCGCCAAGATGAAAGAGGCCAACCCTAAGCTGAAGATCGCTTTTGTGGGCCCGCACGTGACCACGCTGCCGGAGCGCACGCTGCAGGACTGCCCGTCCATTGATTTCATCTGCCGCCGCGAATTTGATTATTCGGTGGTCGAGTACGCCAACGGCAAGCCGCTCCCGGAAATCCTGGGCATCAGCTATCGCGACGCCCGCGGCAAAGTGGTCCACAACGCCGACCGTCCTGACATTCAGGATCTGGACGCGCTGCCCAACGTCACTGACGTTTACTACCGCGACCTGGACGTCCGCCGCTACAACGTTCCGTTCCTGCTCTATCCTTTTGTGGCGCTGTACTCCACCCGCGGTTGCCCCGCGCAGTGCACCTTCTGCCTGTGGCCGCAGACGCTGAGCGGACACGCCTGGCGCAAACGCTCCACTGACGCCATCGCCCGCGAAATGGCCCAGGCCAAAGAATACTGGCCCGGAGTGAAGGAATATTTCTTTGACGATGACACTTTCAACATCCAGAAGGCGCGCACCATTGAGTTGAGCGAAAAACTCAAGCCTTTGAAGCTGACCTGGTCGTGCACCTCGCGCGTTACCACCGACTACGAAACGCTGAAGGCCCAGCGCGATGCCGGCTGCCGTTTGTTGATTGTCGGATATGAATCCGGCGATCCGCAGATCTTGAAGAACGTGAAGAAAGGCGCCACCGTGGAGCGCGCGCGCCAGTTCACCAAAGACACCAAGAAACTCGGCCTGGTGGTGCATGGCGACTTCATTCTGGGCCTGCCGGGCGAGACCAAAGAGTCCATCCGCCGCACCATTGATTTCGCCAAAGAGTTGGACGTGGAAACCATTCAGGTTTCCATCGCCCATGCTTACCCGGGCACGGAGATGTACGACTTCGCCAAGAAGAACGGCTTCATCGTGGGCAACGAGCGCATGGTGGACGATGGCGGACACCAGGTGGCTCAGATCCAGTATCCCGGACTGCCGCGCGAGCACGTGCTGGAGATGGTCCACAAGTTTTACGACGAATATTATTTCCGTCCCAAAGCCGTCTTCCGCATTGTGCGCAAAGCCGCATTCAACTCTGAGGACCGCAAGCGCTTGTACAAAGAAGCCAAATCATTCATGAAGCTGCGCGCGGCACGCAATCGCGCGGCCAAGGAAATGCGCGCGGACACGGCACGCCAGGAAGCGGAAAAGCCCGCAACTCAGGTCGCCGGAGACTGACGCGCAAGTGAACTGGAAGAAGATTTTCATCTACATGGCCATCGCCTGCTGCAACGGCACAGGCGACGTCATGCTGAAGCGCGGCATGGATGACCTGGGCCAGATCAGCATGGGCCACTGGTCGCACATCTTCAGCGCGTTTGTGAATCCCTGGATCATCCTGGGAATCGTGTGCCTGACCGGCTTCTTCTACTCTTATCTGACGGCGCTTTCCTGGGCCGACCTCACCTTCGTGCTACCCGCGTCCGCGCTGGGATACGTGGTGACGGCTTTCTGGTCAAAGTATTTTCTGCATGAGTTCATCAGTCCCTGGCGATGGGCCGGCGTTCTGCTCATCACCTGCGGCGTGGGCTTGGTGGCGCGCGGACCTTCGCGCACCGAACATCCGGCAACAGCCGTGCCGCCCAGCGTGGAGGGCCAGCATGAACTTGCTTAAAGTCTGGTCGGCGATTGGCCTGCTGGTAATAGCTTCCAGCGCGGGTGACGTGCTGCTTTCCGCCGCCATGAAACGCATTGGCGACCTGGACGCTCTCCGCTCAGAACACGGCCTGCTCGCTGTGGTTCGCCGCGTGGCTGGCGACAAACTGTTTCTCTGCGCCCTGGCTTGCCTCATCTTCAGTTTTTTCTGCCTGCTGACCGCGCTCTCCTGGGGCGACGCCAGCCTGGTGGCGCCGGCTTCCGCCTCGCTCACTTTTATCTGTTCGGCGGTGCTGGCCAAGTTCGTCCTGCACGAAAACGTTGATCGTCGCCGCTGGCTTGCCGCCGCGCTGGTGTGCATCGGCGTGGCCCTGCTGGCCAAGTAGCCCCTAGAACCGGAAAAGCAAACTTGATGAAATACGTCCAGCGATTGGGTTTGTTGCTCGAGAGAACCGCGAGATCAACACCTCTTTGAAAAGCACTTCTGGCAAAAGACATTCCAAAATGAAACTGCACGCAGCAGGACACCTCGCCCCATGACCCATATCTGAATTGACATTGATTAGGAAAGCTTAATACTATCCGACCCTGTTTTTTGAACGCTGCCCGGAGGGTCCCATGAAGCTTCGCCCGATTGCTCTTTGCTTCGCGCTGTCTTTGACCAGCTTTTTCGCCTCAGCACAAACCATTACCGCTTCCCTGCAGGGAAAAGTGTTCGACAAATCGGGCGCGTTGATAACCAATGCAACGGTAAAAGCAGCCAATACGGAGACCGGCTTCGCCCGTACGGCAAGCACCAACAACGCCGGCGAGTATGAGATCGCCCAGTTGCCTGTGGGCCAGTACAAGATCACCGCGGTAGCGCGCTCTTTCCAGTCGCAATCGCGCACCGTGCGGCTGGTCATCGGCCAGGCGGCGAACCTGGATTTCACGCTTTCTCCCGGCACGGTGACCGAAGGCGTCACCGTCACCACGGAAGCCCCGCTGATTGAAGTCACGCGCACCTCCGTGGATTCGGTCATCAGCGAAGAAAAGATCCGTAACCTTCCCGTGAACGGACGCCAGTTCATTGACTTCGCCCTGCTGGCGCCGGGCGTCACCATCGGCGACACCACCTCCGGCAGCACCGACGTGATCATTGAGCCGGTGACCAAGCTTTCCTTCGCCGGACAAAACATTCATTACAACTTCATCGCCGTGGACGGAGCCGACAATATCTCCACCGCCTCCGGCGTGCAGAAGACCACGCCTTCCGAAGAAGCCGTGCGCGAGTTCCGCGTGATCAACAACACCTACAGCGTTGAGGCCGGACGCGCCGTGGGCGGCATCGTGAACATCATCACCAAGAGCGGCACCAATGACGTCCACGGCAGCCTCTATGAATACCTGCGCAATGACGTTTTTGACGCGAAGAGCATTCTGGCTGCGCCGGGACTCAACAAGCTGCAGCAGAACCAGTTTGGCTTTACCCTGGGCGGGCCGATCAAAAAGGACAAGACATTTTATTTCGGCAATTATGAAGGCCAGCGCCGCAATGAGAACCCTTTCTATAATTCCGTGATCCTGGCCAACCTCCCGGCCATCAATCAGTTCAAGACCAACTTTGGACTGAAGACAGAACAGCTCAGCGTCAACCGCAAGAGCGACTATGACAACTTTGTGCTGAAACTGGACCACTCCTTCAACGACCACCAGTATTCTTTCTTCCGTTATTTCTTCAATGACGGCCGCTTGACCAACGTTTCTCCGCTCAATGACGGCTTTGACCTGCCGTCCGGCTTCAAAGACAACTTTCTGCGCGACCAGTCGCTGGTGGGCAGTTTGAATTCTGTGTTGTCCCCGAATTTGAATAACGAGCTGCGCGGCCAGTTCGCCCACCGCACTTTTGACTTCCCCACGGACACCACCCAGCCGCACATGGAAGTGCTCAACACCTTTACCATGGGCGTGAACCGCGGCAACCCGGACTCGTAT
>JBGPLR010000238.1:0-5675 GCA_041486545.1 Terriglobia bacterium | reverse complement strand
GGCGTGACCTACGGCCTGTCGCCCCACACCCTGGAAGACGCTCCGCCCGACGTGCTGGTGGACCATCCGAAAGAGCTGGCGGATGTGCTGGGGAACAGAGAGCAGGCCAGGCTGGAGTTCAAGGCGTAAAGCATTTTGCCGCGGATTCGCGCAGATGGGCGCGGATCAGGGGTATCCCGCGGGTGGCTCCAGGTTCTAACTGCCAAGCGCTCCAGCGCCGCAGGCGCGACATAACGGTAGCCCAGGCCGTAAGGCCTGGGTAAGTTGGGTAATAGAATTTGAGCCCCTTCAGGGGCGGCACAGGATTCTTCCCGGCGCGCTCCGCTTCGCTGCGCGCGGGCCTACTCGAAGCCCAGACAATCCAGCTCGCACCTGTGCTATCTTCATCCAAACCACGGTACGCTGGAGCTGTCTTTGGCAACCATCCCGGAACATTTTGACGTCCTGATCATCGGCGCGGGCCTCTCCGGCATTGACGCCGCCCATCACCTGCAGAAACTCTGTTCCGGGAAGAGCTACTTGATCCTGGAACAGCGGGAGCGCATTGGCGGCACATGGGACCTGTTCCGCTATCCCGGCATACGGTCCGACTCGGACATGCTGACCATGGGCTACTCGTTTCGTCCGTGGACCCTGCCCAAGGCGATCTCGCCGGGCGAGGACATCCGCGAGTACATCACGGCCACGGCGCGGGACGAAGGCATCGATCGCCACATCCGCTTCCGCCACCAGATCAAGCGGGCGAGCTGGTCGTCGGAGGAGGCGCGGTGGACGGTTTACGCCGAGGTTGCCGAACCGACCGGAGTGGAAGACAGCCCAGCCGCGAATTCCGCGAATCAAACCATTTCGGCTGCAAGTGGAGGAGCAAGCGGCCATGTAGACTCAAGCGGGAACGGTACGGCTGCAGGAGCAGCGGAAACAGCGGCAGTCGCGAACAACTCTGGCGGTTTTGAACCGAACGAAGTCACTTACACCTGCAACTTCCTCTTCTCCTGCGCCGGCTATTACCGCTATTCTGCCGGCTACCTGCCGGAGTTCCCCAACGCCGGCCGCTTTCAGGGACGCATGATCCATCCGCAGGCCTGGCCGGCCGAAGTGTCGGCCGACGGAAAAACGCAGGAAAACCTGGCCTACGCGGGCAAGCGCGTGCTGGTGATCGGCAGCGGCGCCACGGCGGTAACGCTGGTCCCGGCCATGGCCAAGACCGCGGGCCACGTGACCATGCTGCAGCGTTCGCCAACGTATGTGATTTCCGCGCCGGAGAAAGACGCCATCGCGAACTTTCTTCGCCGCATCATGCCCGCGATGTGGGCCTACCGGCTCAGCCGCTGGAAAAACGTGGGCTTCATGACCTACATCTACCAGCTCTCGCAACGCTTTCCCAACTTCGTGAAGCGCGGCATCATCAAGAAGGCGAGCAAGCATCTGGGGACGGACTTTGACGTGGAGACCCACTTCACTCCGCGCTACCGGCCATGGGAACAGCGGATGTGCCTGATTCCCGATGCGGACATGTTTGAGGCCATCAAGTCAGGCCGCGCCAGCGTGGTCACCGACCACATTGAGACCTTCACGGAACGCGGCATCATGCTCAAGTCCGGCAAGGAACTGGAAGCCGACATCATTGTCACCGCCACCGGCCTGGCGATGCAGGCCTTCGGCGGAATGGAGCTGGCCGTGGACGGGCAACGCGTGGACGCAGGCAACGCGCTGGCGTACAAGGGAGTGATGATGTCCGGCGTGCCGAACTTTGCTTCGGTGTTCGGCTACATCAACGCGTCATGGACGCTCAAGGCCGACCTGATCTGCAACTACGTCTGCCGGCTCTTGAATTTCATGGACCGCAAAGGCGTTCGCCAGGTCACGCCGAAACCGTCTTCTACCAAGAACGGGGGCGAAAGCGCGGTGGCGCCGTTTGTGGAGAACTTTACCTCCGGCTACATTCAGCGCGCGCTGGCAAGCTGGCCGAAGCAGGGCAAGAAAAAGCCGTGGCGCGTTTATCAGAACTATTTCCGCGACACCATCAGCCTGAAGTGGACCCGAGTGGACGATGAGGGGCTGGAGTTTGGGAATTCGGTTGCGCGCGAAACGTCGAGTGTGGGGAAAGAGAAGCCGTTGGCGGTAAGCAATTAGCCTTTCTGTTGCTGCGCCTGCGGCTCCGCTCCGGCCTACGGCAGTGTGGAGTTGTCTCGTCGCTATCCCACCCAGCCCTTATCCCTCATCCCGCTGCGCGGGACTCGGGAACGGACTGGGCTACCGTTATGCCGCGCCTGTGGCGCTGCGGGGTGGAAGATCAAGTTGAACTCGCGGCTTCCCCCATACACCTGATACCCGTCACGGGCACGGCCAAGAATTAGGTTGCACTCTGAACTTGCCAGGGCGAAGAAAAGGTGGTATGCTAATCTGATTTTTCGGACGTGCCAATCGGCGCTGAATTGCTGTCGGCACTCGGCGGTTGGTAACCGGGGATGCCGAGGGTGGTCGCCGGGGATGAGCCGGGGATGTATCGCGTAAGTGCTTTGTTTTCCTAGTTGAAGGGCGGGGGAACGGGACGGGATCGCCGTGATCGCCGTGAACGGGAAATCGGCGCATCGAACCCACAGAGGGGAACGCGAACCCCAAGCTGTTCTCCGTGCCTCCGTGTCTTCGTGGTGGATTTTGACGTTGCTGTGGATTCTGCCGTAAAGGATGTTATGGACTTTCGTCTCGCTTCCGATTACACGCCCAAAGGCGACCAGCCTCGGGCCATTGACGAACTCACGCGCGGAATTTACGCCGGAGAAAAGCACCAGGTCCTGCTGGGCGTGACCGGATCGGGCAAGACATACACCATGGCCAAGGTGATTGAGCAGCTCAACCGTCCGGCCATTGTGCTGGCGCACAACAAGACCCTGGCGGCGCAGCTTTACCACGAGTTCAAGCAGTTCTTCCCCGGCAATGCGGTGGAATACTTTGTTTCGTATTATGACTACTACCAGCCGGAAGCTTATATCCCCGCCGGCGACATTTATATCGAAAAAGAATCCACGATCAATGATGAGCTGGACAAGCTGCGGCTTTCTGCCACGCGGTCACTGTTTGAGCGGCGTGACTGTGTGATCGTTGCGTCGGTCAGCTGCATTTACGGCCTGGGGTCGCCTGACGCCTACTATGGCATGCTGCTCTTCCTGGAAAAGGGCCAGAAGATTTCCCGGCGCGACATCCTGAGCAAGCTGGTGGAAATTCTCTACGAACGCAATGACGTGGACTTCAAACGCGGAACGTTTCGCGTGCGCGGCGACACCATTGAAGTTTTTCCCACATACGACGACAACGCGTACCGCATCGAGCTCTTCGGCGACGAGGTGGATTCGCTTTCACAGATTGATCCGCTCTTCGGCACGGTGAAGCAGAAGTACACGCGGCTGCCGATTTATCCCAAGAGCCATTACGTGATGTCGTCGGCGACCAAAGACAAGGCCATGGAAACCATTCTGGAAGAGTTGGGCTGGTGGGAAAACGAGTTGCAGAAAGAAGGCCGCCTGGTGGAGTCGCAGCGCATACACCAGCGTACGCGCTTTGATCTGGAGATGATGAAGTCCGTGGGCTACTGCCACGGCATTGAAAACTATTCACGGCATTTTTCCGGACGCCTGCCCGGCGAGCCGCCGCCCACGCTGCTGGACTACGTCCCGCGCGACTTCATGATGTTCATTGACGAATCGCACCAGACCGTTCCGCAACTGCACGCCATGTGGCACGGCGACCGCTCGCGCAAAGAAAACCTGATCCATTACGGCTTTCGCCTGCCTTCTGCGCTGGACAATCGTCCGCTGAAGTTTGAGGAGTTTGAAGGCCGGGTGAACCAGGCAATTTACGTTTCCGCCACGCCCGGCCCGTATGAGCTGACTAAATCCGCCGGCGTTGTGGTGGAGCAGATCATTCGGCCCACGGGATTGATTGACCCGGAGACGGAGATCCGTCCGGTCAAGGGCCAGATTGACGATCTACTGCATGAAATTCGCGACCGCGCCGGCCGCGGCGAGCGCGTGCTGGTAACCACGTTGACCAAGCGCATGTCCGAAGACCTGGCCGAGTACTACGCGGAAGTGGGCGTGCGCTGCCGCTACATGCACTCGGAAATTGAGACGCTGGAGCGCATCAAGATACTGCGCGACCTGCGTAAAGGCGAGTATGACGTGCTGATCGGCATCAACCTGTTGCGCGAAGGGCTGGACCTGCCGGAAGTGTCGCTGGTCGCCATACTCGACGCCGACAAGGAAGGCTTCCTGCGCTCCGCCGGTTCGCTCATCCAGACCATTGGCCGCTGCGCCCGCCATGTGCGCGGACGGGCCATCCTTTATGCGGACCGCATGACGGATTCGATGAAGCGCGCGATTGACGAAACCGATCGCCGCCGCGCCATCCAACGCGCGTACAACGAAGAACACGGCATCACTCCGGAGAGCATCATACGGCCGCTGACCATGTCGCTGGCGGGCATCGCTCAAGGCGACTATGTGGACCTGACGCAGGAAGCCGAAGGCATGCCGGAGTTCAAATCGCAGGAAGAGTTGGACGCGTACATCGCCAGCCTGGAAAGCGACATGCGCGAAGCCGCCAAACGTTTTGAGTTTGAAAAAGCCGCCAAGTTGCGCGATACGGTAAGGGAGTTGAGAACGAAGGAGTTTTTGTTTACATGAACCAGTCAGCAGTCGGCATTCAGCAGTCAGCCAGATTCAGTACGACATTACCGGCCTTTGGCGCCTCCGCGGTGCGCTTTGGCTTTCGGCTTCTGCGGCGTTCCGGTCATCTGCGCCAGACGATGCTCCAGGTCGGCACGCTTCAACGCGCCTTCCACCTTGCCCACGATCTTGCCTTCGGCGTCAATGAAGATGGTGCCGGGAAGCACCTGGGCCAGGCCGAAGTCTTCCAGCGTTTCAAAGCCGGCGCCGATGAACAGCGTCAGGTCGTCGGCGTTGTGCTTGTGGAGAAAAGGTTGCAGCTTGTCGCGGTCGAGTTCGTCGTCGAGCGACGCCGCAAGAACAATGATCTTGTCCTTGTAGCGCTTTTGCATCTCATTGAGCAACGGCAGTTCCGCGACGCAGGGCACGCAATACGTCGCCCAGAAATTCAGGACGATCACCTTGCCTTTGTAGTCTTCCAGCTTGTGGTGGCCGCCTTGCAGATCCTGAAGATCGAGCTTGGGCAGCGGCTGGGCGAATGCCTGCAGAGCCATCGCGGCGAGCGCCGCGGCGAAGAGTTTAAGGAGAAAAGATCGCATGTATCTCAACTATAACCCACACCGGAAAGTAAGGTTCTTGGAAAACGTCCGTGTGATAGGAATCCACAATGCTTAGTGTGTTTCGCACCGTCAACCCCGTGCTTCCCCGGGACAATGAGGCCGGTGGGGGCACAAACCTTATTAGTATGTCATGTTGAGCGCCGCTTCGAGCCGAGCAAGGCGATGCGAGAGCAAGTCGAAACATCCCGAGAAAGTTAGTCGCACCGACGCTGTGTCAGGGCGTTTTCACCGGGACCGTCTATTTTTCGTTTGGGGTGTGGAAACAACGCGCGTGGCGAGAACTCACTGACGCGGCATGGACTGGGACAGATTCTCGGGATCCTTCGACTACGCGACGCCACGCTGCGCAGCGTCGCTTCGCTCAGGATGACACACCGTGAGTGAGTCGTGG
>JBGPLR010000237.1:0-5700 GCA_041486545.1 Terriglobia bacterium | reverse complement strand
CGGAGTGGTATCCCTACCTGATGCGCCGCCTGGCGGAGCGCCCGGCGAACGCGATTTTCATTTTGAAGAATTTGTTTAGGTAATTCTTACCGCGGATTTGGGCGGATGAACGCGGATCGAGAATAAAGATTGCCAGAATTGCCAACATCGCCGGAATTGCCAAAATTGAAAAACACGCAATTTAGGCAGAACTCCCCAGGCCACCTTTTTTGAACCTAAGCATCGTCAGGGTCCTTCGAGCTCCCTCGGCTGCGCTCGGGATTTCTCCTGCGGGCTCAGACGATCACCCCAGCACGCGAAGCGCGCGCCGGGGACCCCGACGGAAGCCCGCAAGCGGCTCAACTTCGACTCCGCGCCTTTCAGCACCGGTGAACCGCACATTTTCCTGGCGCTTCGCTCAGGATGACAAGTTAAGGAAAGCAATATACAACCTAAGCACTGACCTTGCGGGTCACGTCTCTGTGCAATAATTTCGCCTAACCGCTTCCCTTCCTTAACTCTTCCAGCGAATACTTTGTTCTTCGCCAGGTGATGCCGCCGTCGCGCAGAGCAAGAAACACCGATCGCAGCACCGCAAAGAGAAAGAGCGCGGCGCCCAGGGGAAAAGTCACAAAGATGAGCGGCGAGATGCGTGAGACGCGCGCCGTCATGAGGTGCAGGCCGGCTTGCTTGACCGCTTCGCCCAGCTTGAGGTCATCCACCACAGCCAGGCGCAGCTTCTCATATGTGCCCACGGCTTCATACGCGGTGCGCCGGATGAGATTGAAAGCGCCCACGCCGATGGAATCTTTGGCGTTGGGATCGCGGACTCTCCAGTGTCGTATGGCCAGGTTGGCCGTTACCTGGGGAAAAGAAATCATCATGCGCTCGCCCCATGACCCGGTGATCGCCGTGGGAAACACGACGAGATGGTCGATCGCCGTCTTCATCGCGTAGTGAATGGCGCGGCGCAGGGCGTCTGGGCGAAAGACGCAGTCGGCGTCGGTAAACAAGATCCAGTCGCTGGCTGGGTTCGGCCCCATCGCGCCAAAGGGCGGCTGGCCGGGAATCACGGTTTGCTGCGCGCCCAGCCACATGGCGTGCGTCTTGCCCAGCCAGCCTTCCGGGAGGTTTTGGACGTGAAGCACCCGCAGCCGGCCGCGAAACTCCGGCTTGGTCGCCAGCCGCTGCATGATTCGTCCCGTGTCATCGGTGGAGCGGTCATTCACGGCGATGACCTGGTAGTTGGGATAGTCCAGACGGAGCAGCGAACGCAGCGCCGGTTCGACGGCGGCGGCTTCATCGCGTGCGGGAACAACAATGGTCAACGAAGGCAGGGCGGCGTCCGGCGGCGGGTCCCACGCCGGCTGCGTGATGTCAGCCATGCGGTGGTGGTTCAGCGCGGCTTGCAGGACGGAGAACGTCCACGCCAGAGCCAGCCCAACACCGGTGATCCAGTAAAACCAAAACATTTTCAGGCGGCCCTGGGACGCGGCGCGAATCGCGCGCCATAGATAAGAATAATTCCGGAAAGGGCGGCGGCGGCGAAGGCCACCCAGAAGGCAATTTGCAGGGAGCCGGCCTTGTCAGAAATTTTGCCCATGAGCGCGGGCGAGAAGGCGTCACCCAGCAGGTGGATCACAAACACGTTCACCGCCAGCGCGGTGGAACGGATGCCCGGGCCTACGGAGTTCACCAGCGCTGCATTGGTGGGTCCGGTGCCGATGAGCAGAAAAAATACCGCCACAAAAATGAACGGGAACATCAGAGAACCGGCGACGTAGATAGCCAGGACCATGAAAGGCACGGCCACCAGCATGGCAATGCCGGGAAACGTGTAGTACGCGCCGAAGTAACGTTTGAGCAGGCGGTCGCCGATCCATCCGCCGAGCAGAGTGGCCACAAAGCCGTGGAACAAAGTGATCAGGCCGAACGTTGTGTTGGCTTGTTGCAAGTTCAGCCCGCGCACGCGCTCCAGGAAAGTTGGAATCCATACCTGCATGCCGCCGACGGCAAACGTGTACATGGCCATTCCCAAACATGCGGTCACGAAAGCGCCATTCCTGACCAACCCGCTCAAGATCTTCCCCAGCTCAGTTGCTGTCGCGCGCAAGCCGGAGGGAAGCTTCGTTGGAGCCTGGCCGGCTTCAAACTGTCCGCGCGCGGGCTCGGGCAGGAACCACAGGACCAGCGCCAGCAGAAAGCCGGGAGCGCCGGCCACCATGAACGGAGCGCGCCAGCCATAGTGATGCGCAAAGTATCCGCCCACCAGGTATCCTGCGGCCGAACCGAACGGCAGTCCCACAAAGAAAATAGACAGCATGCGGCCGCGCTTCTCCAGCGGGAATGAATCGGCGATCAGCGTGGGAGCAATAGCCGCGTAGCTGGCTTCGCCGATGCCCACAATGGTGTGGCGGAACAGGAGCTGGCTGTAGTCGGTGACCATCCAGGTCAGCAGCGTGAACCCGCTCCAGATGATGATGCCGATGACCACAATGTTCTTGCGGGGGAAACGGTCGCCCATCCAGCCCACCAGCGGCGCGGCGATCATGTAGGAGAAAAAGAACGCGCTGGTCAGCACGCCCATCTGCGTGTCCGTAGCATTGAATTCTTTCGTGATCATGGGCTGAACGGCGAAGAGTACATTGCGGTCAATGTAGTTCAGCATGTTCAGTCCGGTCAGGACCGCCAGCATGGTGTATGGATATGTCTTGGCCGGCATGGATGCGTCATTATATCCGCAGGAACTGCGCTAAACTGAAACTCACCGTCGCATAAGGCTGGGCAGCTTTTCATTTTTGTTGACCATGGAGCAATATGGCTGAGATCGTTCTGGAAACTATTGCACTGCGCCGCACCTTCAGCTCGCTGGTGGCCGTGGATGACTTGAATCTAACGGTTGAAAAGCAGCAGTTCTATGGCTTCCTGGGGCCGAACGGCGCGGGAAAATCCACCACCATCAAGATGCTGACCGGCCTGTTGAAGCCTACCAGCGGCCGGATCCGCCTGCTTGGCCTGGACCTGGAGCAGAACGCCGTCGCGATCAAAGGCCGCATCGGCGTGGTGCCGGAAGGGCTGGCGTTGTTTGAGCGGCTGACCGGCGCGCAGCTGTTGAACTTTGTAGGAAGAATGTACGGCCTGGACCGCGCCACCGCCGCGGAACGCACGGCCGAGTTGCTGGAATTCATGGACTTGAAGGATTCGGCGGACAAGCTGGTGGCCGACTACTCGCACGGCATGAAGAAGAAGACCGCGCTGGCGGCGGCGGTGATTCACGGGCCCGCGATCCTGTTTCTGGATGAGCCGTTTGAAGGCGTCGACGCCATCGCCGCCACCACACTCAAACGTCTGTTGCAGCGATTTATCTCGCATGGCGGAACGGTGTTTCTCACGTCACATGTGATGGAAGTGGTGGAGCGCCTGTGCACGCACATCGGAATCATCCGTCAAGGGCGTCTGGTGGCGGCGGGGTCGCTGGAAGAACTGCGCGCGGGCGTGCAAGTGGCCGGGCATGACGGCTCCGCGCTCACGCTGGAAGAAATTTTTCTGCAGGTGGTCGGCGGCCAGAAGCAGGACGCGGAGGTGCTCTCCTGGCTCTAGCCGATTCCAACAGCCATTTTGTCCTACTGCTGCGGCTGCGCTGGCAGCTTTTCCGCAATTCCCTGCGGCGCCGCAACCGGAAGTCGGAACTGGCGATGCAATCGGTGGGATATCTGTTCAGCTCGCT
Source organism: Terriglobia bacterium (assembly GCA_041486545.1). Lineage (GTDB taxonomy): Bacteria > Acidobacteriota > Terriglobia > Terriglobales > Acidobacteriaceae > Angelobacter. The sequence goes on along the minus strand of JBGPLR010000237.1, from coordinate 1,994 downwards.
GTTCGTGGTGGGCACCAGCATTGGCTTCTTCGCAGCCACAGTTGCCTTGTTGCCCAATCGCAAACTCAACATCCTGGAGGGCATGCTGTGGGCGGTGTTCCTGATCTGGCAGCTTGCGCCGGTACTGTTTGAAGGCTACTCGCCCGGGCTGAACTTTCGCGAAGTGGCACGCTATCCGGTGTCCATGCGTCTTTATTTCTTTCTCAACGCGGCGTACGGAATTTTCGATCCTGCGGCCCTCACCGGCCTGTGCTGGCTGTTCACTATCTGGCTGGGCATTGTCTATGTGCGCGCGGAGTGGGCGCTGCCCGCGGCTCTGGCGTTTGTGGTCTTTGCGGCGTTCAACGTGGTCTGCAACCGGATTGTCATTGGCCTGTTCGAGCGTTTCCAGAGCACGCGCAAGGGCCGGGAACGCATGGTGGCCTTGCTGCTGCTGCTGGCGTTGCTGCCGCAGATGGCCAACTTCATGGCCAACGGCTGGATTGACGTCAAACGTTTTCATCCGCCGGCGTGGGCGCGCGAGGTTTTTTCCGGCCTGCTCCAGGTTTCTCCGCCGGGCCTGGTCTCGCAAACCGTGACGCAGCCTGGCATGGAAAAACTGCTTCCTGCCGCCGTGTTGCTGGCCTACTTGATGCTGGCTGCGTGGCTCCAGGTGCGCAACCTGCGTAAGGTGTATCAGGGAGAAATCTACGCGGAGACCGTGGTGGTCAAGCGCGACTTGAAGATCAAACCAGGATGGCGCTTGCCCTTGGTGGACGAAGCGGTCAGCGCGATCTTCGAAAAAGAGATGCGCTACCTGCGGCAGAATTCGCGGCTGATTGTGCAATTGCTCTACCCGCTCATCCTCTTTGCGTTTATGTCCCTGGGAAGCTCGGGCAGACGGCTGCCCTTTTTCTCCAGCGGCGGCGGCATGCTGGGGCCGTTCGCGGCGTTGATGGCGCTCTCGGTCTCCAATTTGTCCTACAACACGTTCGGCATGGACCGCGAAGGCTTTGGCCGCTGGCTGCTCTCTCCACTCTCACTGCGAAAAGTGTTCATCGCCAAGAGCCTGACCCAGGGAGCGGTGATGTCCGGATGTTTCCTGCTGGGGGCGACCATCATTGTGACGATCCGGCACGTATCGTGGGACATGCTGGCGGCGGTGATCGCGGGCTTTTTGTGCGTGTTGATTATCCAGATCGGCGCGGGCAACGTGATTTCAGTCTATTGGCCGCGACGCATTGACCTGACGCAGATGAGTTCCCGCATGACGTCCAACGCCGCGGGCTTCGCGTCCCTGGCGGTGAACCTTCCTCTGATTGCGATCATCGGCGGCGTGGTGCTGGCCACATGGCTTTTGCATCTGACCTGGCTGCCGCTGGCGGCGGGCGTGACCGGGCTGGCGCTGTCTATCTTTCTTTATTCGCGGCTTTTGAACTGGGCCGTCCGCTACGCGAACGAACATCTGGAAGAGATTGCGACGCAGTTGGGAGTGTAAGGCTTAGCCGCTGGTCGTGCCCTTACTTCTTCCCTCGCGGCCATCTTGCTTCCACCGTGGTCCCGATACCGCCCCGCGGACGGAACACGCCGCGCACCATCGCCCACTTGGGTTTGGCCGCGCGCACAACATCTTCCAGCACCTGGTTGACGATGTTTTCCTGAAAGATACCCAGGTTGCGATACTCCAGCAGATATTCCTTGACCGACTTCAGTTCCAGGCAGCGCTTGGCCGGCATGTAGCGGATCTCCAGCACGCCAAAATCGGGCAAGCCGGTCTTGGGACATACGGAGGTAAACTCCGGGACGTCAATGACGATTTCGTAAGCAGGAAACTGGCTGGGCCAGGTATCAATCGCCGGAAAACGGTGGTCGAGCCCGGACTTGGCATGGTCGTCAGTGTAGCCGGTGCGCTGGGTCATTGCCGCTATTGTAAATGGCAACGCGCAGCGGGCGGGAAGGCCGGCACAAATCGCCCAAGCACGGCGCCCCAAGGCAGGCGGGTGTCACAGGCCGGG